>JALQVM010000210.1 GCA_023263685.1 Flavobacteriaceae bacterium
GTTTATCACCTGTCTTGGTGAAATCTGATTGGTAGTAGTCACCGCAAAAAATGATTCTGCAATTTCTACCTACACGAGTAATGATACTATCTAATTCGTGGAATGTCAAGTTCTGCATTTCATCAACCACGATGATGCAGTCATTGAACGTTGTTCCTCGAATGTGCGAGGTTGATACAAACTCTATAGTATGGTTCTTTACTAACTTTTCGTATGCCTCTTTATCGTCAAACAGTTCTGTGCATATCTGACGATATGGGCCAGTGTACGCCTCGATCTTTTCTTCGAGAGTGCCTGGCAAGAATCCTATCTCCCGTGTTGGTACTACGGATCGACAGATAATAACCTTTTCCCATTCATTGCCTTTGTCGAGAACATCTTCAAGAGCGAGGTACATTCCAAGAAAGGTTTTACCCGATCCTGCGGTTCCTGACATTATGATATGATTACCTTCGTCCCATGCTGAGAATACGACTTCTTGACTCATAGTCATAGGTTCGACCGTAATCAAATGGTCGATT
>JALQVM010000211.1 GCA_023263685.1 Flavobacteriaceae bacterium
GGCCTGTTAAAAAAACTTCAAGAAAATCGCTTAAACTTTTAGGTACTGTTGGAGAGCCAATAAATCCTGAAGCTTGGATGTGGTATTATAAAACTGTTGGAAACTCTAAGTGCCCAATAGTAGATACATGGTGGCAAACAGAAACAGGCGGAATAATGATAGCACCACAAACAGGCGCCATTCCTTTAAAACCTGGTTCAGCCACTAAACCATTTTATGGAATTAAACCTGTTTTATTAGATAAAAACGGAAAAGAAATAAAAGGAGCTGGTGAAGGAAGGCTTTGTATCGCCCAGTCTTGGCCAGGACAAATGAGAACTGTTTATGGTGATCATCAAAGATTTATTGATACTTATTTTTCTCAATTTGATGGAAAATATTTTACCGGTGATGGCTGTAGAAGAGATGAAGATGGCTACTATTGGATTACAGGAAGAGTGGATGATGTAATTATAGTATCAGGCCACAATCTGGGTACTGCAGAAATTGAAAGTGCTTTTGTAGCACATCCTAAAGTTG
>JALQVM010000212.1 GCA_023263685.1 Flavobacteriaceae bacterium
TATTGTATTTTGAAAGTTTCATTGTTGTTGAACCAGGATTAACTACTCTTAAAAAAGGCCAATTAATTTCTGAGGAACAATTAATCAAAGCACAAGAAGAATTTGGAGAAGATGCTTTTCAAGCTGGTATAGGCGCAGAAGCAGTTAGAGAAATTTTAATTAATTTAGATTTAGCTAAAGAACAAAAAAAATTAAGAACAGCTTTAGAGACAATTAAATCAAAAGTTACGGAAGAAAGAACAATAAAAAGATTAAAACTAATCGAGTCGTTCATCGAGTCTGGAAACAAACCTGAGTGGATGATTTTAACGACAGTACCTGTTATTCCACCTGAATTAAGACCGTTAGTACCTCTTGATGGCGGAAGGTTTGCTACATCAGATTTAAATGATTTATACCGAAGAGTTATTAATAGAAATAATCGATTAAAAAGACTTTTAGATCTTAAAGCTCCTGACATTATAGTTAGAAACGAAAAAAGAATGCTTCAAGAGTCCGTTGATGCTCTCTTTGATAAC
>JALQVM010000213.1:0-273 GCA_023263685.1 Flavobacteriaceae bacterium
TCAACAATATGAATTTTCGAATCATTTTTTATTTGGGTAAAAACTTAATGCAATGCCCATTAAAATTAATGAAAATATTGAAGTTAGTAAGGTGTTTTTGAGGATAAGGGAAAGTGCATCCCAACTGAAGTAGACCAAACTGAAGTAAAGGCTGTGATGAAGCAAAACCAAAAGGAAAAGATATATCAACTTATTGGGTGTTCGCGTATCGCTGAAATAGCTTAAGGGGGTTTCCATAGTTACCCCAAATGCGTAGCGAATTATCAAGGGCCT
>JALQVM010000213.1:283-517 GCA_023263685.1 Flavobacteriaceae bacterium
GGATAAAAAGTCAATTAAAAATCCCAGTAAAAAAGCGAGTCCAATCAGTGCGGTTTGGTTGCTTTCGAAGCGATAAACAAAAAAGAACAGCAGATAAAACATGGGATTAATACTCCCAAAAATGTGGAGGTGATTAAAAACCAACACTTGTGCTAATACCAAGATGACAAAAGAAAAAACGGGCACTAGAGAAAACACTTTCATTGGGGCAATTCCTTTTGGAGTGATTGAATT
>JALQVM010000214.1 GCA_023263685.1 Flavobacteriaceae bacterium
TTAGACTTCCAGCCGGATGTAATCATTTACATTGATTACCCTGGTTTCAATCTCCGAATTGCAGAATGGGCAAAAAAACAGGGATTCAAGAACCATTATTACATCAGTCCACAAGTTTGGGCATGGAAAGAAAACAGAGTTCGTATGATGAAGCAATCATTGGATGCGCTCTATGTAGTCCTTCCTTTTGAAAAAGCTTTTTTTGAAGAAAAACACGATTTCAAGGTCCATTTTGTTGGACATCCTCGATATGACCCCAAGTTTTTAAGTGCAAATCAATTGGATCCCAATAAAAAAATTATAGCCCTATTACCTGGAAGTCGTTTACAAGAAATCAAAAAAATACTTCCTCTATTTGTTCAAACTGCAGCGTCATTTGAAGAGTACCAGTTTATTGTTGGTGCAGCACCAGGCATAGCGACAGAAAAATATGTCCCATATTTAAAAAACACTTCCATTAAAATTGTTTACAACCAAACCTATAATCTGCTTAAAAATAGCACAGCTGCATTAGTAA
>JALQVM010000215.1:0-266 GCA_023263685.1 Flavobacteriaceae bacterium
GGATTTAATTCTACCATGATACAAATAACCATTGCGATCAAAAACAACGCGTTCTACGCCCGCTTTTTGGGCAACCTCCGCGATTTTCTTTCCAACAATAGCCGCCTGACTAACTTTGTTTACTTTTTGAGCATCATCCATTTTTAACGAACCTGCAGAGGCAAGTGTACGACCACTATTGTCGTCGATAATTTGCGCGTAAATTTGCTTGTTACTTCTAAAAACAGTAAGGCGTGGAATAGCTGCAGTACCAAAGATTTTTTTTC
>JALQVM010000215.1:276-510 GCA_023263685.1 Flavobacteriaceae bacterium
CTGATTCTGCGCTTAATTTTTGCTCTTCTTAATACTTTATTTAGTGCCATAATTCTTTCGATTATTTTTTACCTGCTGATTTACCAGCTTTTCTACGAATATCCTCACCTACAAAGCGAATTCCTTTTCCTTTGTATGGTTCAGGTTTTCTGAAAGAGCGAATCTTGGCGGCAACTTGACCAAGTAATTGCTTATCGTAAGATTCAAGTGTTACGATCGGCGCTTTACCTTTTT
>JALQVM010000216.1 GCA_023263685.1 Flavobacteriaceae bacterium
CTGGTGAATGAACACATGGTCCGTTTAGTTGTTTAGTAGTTCCAACAGGAACTGTAGAGTGTACTATTGTAACTTCAGGCTGATATTCTTCAATATATGCATTTGTAATTTCTACAAATTTTACCGAATAAGGTAAACATATATTTAAAATCTTAACTTCTGAATTTACAGTGTCCAGATCTAAATCTTTAATCATTGGTTCTATATTTTTTGCTTGATAAACTCTAGCCAAAGAAGAACCTATTTCTCCGTTTCCAATAATAGCGATGCCTTGCATATTAATACTTTGTTTTTGATATGGTATATATCGTCGAAGGTAGGTAATGAGAGATTCGAACTCCCGACCCCCTCGGTGTAAACGAGGTGCTCTGAACCAACTGAGCTAATTACCCATTTCTGCACCGGGGCCCCAAACTCATCTTTGTTTGGGACCCCAGTTTTTGCGCTTGCATGGCATGTGCGGATGAAAGGACTCGAACCTTCACATCAGAGATACTAGTGCCTAAAACT
>JALQVM010000217.1 GCA_023263685.1 Flavobacteriaceae bacterium
GTTTTTGCTCCGTTTTTAGTAGGATGCCACCAATCAATCCAATCTGGTTTTTCCTTTTCTAGTGAACGTAAAACAGGTTTTACAGGCATAACATTAGGATAATCTTATTCTGCATTTCTTAAATGCTATTTAATTGTGTTATCTCTTTCATAACCTGTAAATTAATGATAATACTAAGGCAATAAACTTTAAATATTGGACAATTATATATAGCCGTTAAATCAGAGGCATATCCTCTTCCTTAAGTTCACTTACCTCTAATCCTCTTAGATAGGTCAAGGAAACAGCAAGAGAGGAGTGCCCCATAGCTCTCTGCAGCTTGGTTAACGACCCTGTTCTCTTGAAAATATCAATCGCTCCTGAGTGACGAAAAGAGTAAAGTGTTTGGTCTTGTTCAAGCAGCTTAGAAAGTATTCTTAGTAGGTTGTTTTAGAAATAAAATCACTATAGATATCAATTGTTTTATAAGTTAACCAATCAGTTAACGAATGCATATTTAAAGTGAC
>JALQVM010000218.1 GCA_023263685.1 Flavobacteriaceae bacterium
GTTCGACCCCGGCCCGAGGTACCAAATGCGGAGTAGCCCAAGATAGAGGCGGCAGTGAAACACCTGTTACAGTGTAGGTATCAAATCCTTACCTCCGCGAACATGCGCTCGTAGCTCAGCTGGATAGAGCATCTGCCTTCTAAGCAGACGGTCATAGGTTCGAATCCTATCGCGATCACAATAAATTATAAGATTGTTTAAAGCTAAAACTAACTTTGAACAATCTTTTTTTTTTATTGTAATTTAAATGGAGTCTTATGAAAAAAAAATATATAATTTTTTTATACTCCTTATTAGCTTTCTCCTGCTCGGTTGAAAATAATGATGATCTACCTAATTTTGTATTTATTCTGGCAGATGATCTTGGATATGGTGAAATAGGTGTGCTTGGTCAAAAAAGAATTTTAACTCCAAATATTGACAAATTAGCTAAGGAGGGTATGATTCTTACAAATCACTATTCTGGATCTCCAACATGTGCTGGTTCTAGATCGGTACTTCTTA
>JALQVM010000219.1 GCA_023263685.1 Flavobacteriaceae bacterium
TGAGGAGTCACAAAATGCCGAAGTGGTGAAATGGTAGACACGCTGGTCTTAGGAACCAGTACTTCACAGTGTGTGGGTTCGAGTCCCACCTTCGGTACCATGCCATGCAAGTGGAGGGCAATTAGCTCAGTTGGTTCAGAGCACCTCGTTTACACCGAGGGGGTCGGGAGTTCGAATCTCTCATTGCCCACAATATGGTGATTGTAGTTCAGCAGGTTAGAACGTCTGATTGTGGTTCAGAAGGTCGTGGGTTCGAATCCCATCATTCACCCAAATGGTCCTGTACCCAAGTGGTTTAAGGGGGGAGTCTGCAAAACTCTTATTCAGCGGTTCGAATCCGCTCGGGACCTCAAAATTACCCCATCGTCTAACGGCAGGACAAGTGGTTTTGGTCCACTTAATGGTAGTTCGAATCTATCTGGGGTAACAAAGTTTTTTGATACAAGTATTGTCCATTAATAAATCCTGACTTATATTTGTATCAACAAAACAGAACAGTAGT
>JALQVM010000021.1 GCA_023263685.1 Flavobacteriaceae bacterium
TGAAACAACTCGCTTTTATTCACCCTTGGTCCGAAACATAGCAAAAGAAGAAGGGATCTCTTTAACCGAGTTAGAAGCTATTCCAGGAAGTGGAAAAGAACAACGAATTACCAAAAAAGATATTTTAGCTTATTTGGAAAATCGGACTCGCCCACTTACTGAAACTACAGCTGTTCCGGAGAGTATACCCCAACCAAGCCCAACATCATCAACGCCCCGAAACAGCAGCGACCTCTTTAGGGAAATGACCAGAATGGAAGGCTTGATTTCAGACCATATGATGTCGAGTTTAAAGACCTCGGCTCATGTGCAATCTTTTATTGAGGTAGATGTCAGTCGATTATGGGACTGGCGTGAAAAAGTAAAAGAGGGATTTTTAGCCCGGGAAAATGAAAAATTGACTTTTACCCCTTTGTTCATGTCTGCCATCATCAAGGCCTTGCGTGATTATCCTGCGTTGAACAGCAGCATAGAAGGGACAAAAATCATTACCAAACAAGCAATTAATTTGGGTATGGCCACCGCTTTGCCCGATGGCAACCTCATAGTACCGGTAATAAAAAATGCAGATCATCTCAACCTAGTAGGCTTGGCTAAGGCGGTAAATGATTTGGCCAACCGTGCACGGGCAGGACAACTCAATCCTGACGAGGTTAAAGAAGGAACGTATACGTTTACCAATATCGGACAGTTTGGTTCATTGATGGGAACACCCATCATCAATCAGCCACAAGTTGGAATTTTAGCGATAGGCGCCATCAGAAAAGTCCCTGCCGTGATTGAAACCCCCAAAGGAGATTTTATCGGCATTCGAAGAAAAATGATTTTGTCTCATAGTTACGATCACCGAATCATCAATGGTGCTACAGGAGGGCTTTTTGTAAAAAGAGTTGCTGAGTATTTAGAAAATTGGTCTGAGACCTTACCTTATTAATCCCATTTAAATGAAACTCAAACTAACTAAAGCGCTCTGTTTTTTTGATTTAGAGACCACTGGTACAGCAATTTCAAAAGATAGAATCGTGGAAATGGCCGTGTTAAAACTGCATCCAGACGGAACTAAAGAAACGAAACAGTGGCGGGTGAATCCAGAACAACCCATACCAGAAGAGGCTTCCAATGTTCACGGCATTACAGATGAAATGGTTGCTAACGAACCTACTTTTAAAGAGCGTTCTAAAGAGATTTACAGTTTTATTCAAGGTTGTGATCTGGCAGGTTATAATTCAGACCGTTTTGATATCCCCCTGTTGGTGGAGGAATTGCTGCGTGCTGAAATTCCTTTCGAATTAAAAAATGTAAAAACCGTCGATGTTCAAACCATATTTCATAAAATGGAAGCACGAACCTTGGCCGCAGCTTTAAAATTTTATTGCGGCAAAGAGCTTACCGATGCACACACGGCTCAGGCGGATACCCAGGCTACCCATGATGTGCTTTTAGCTCAATTGGAACGTTATACAGATTTAGAACCCAATGTCGATTTTTTAAACACATTCAGTACACGCAGAAAAACAGCAGACTTTGCGGGTTTTATAGTTTACGATAAAGAAGGGGAAATGTGTTTTGGCTTTGGAAAACACAAAGGCAAAAAAGTGACGGAGGTACTGGCCCAAGAACCGGGTTATTTTGGATGGGTATTGAATGCTGATTTTCCTCGTTTCACCAAAAAAATACTTACCGAAATCAGACTTCAAGGGTTGAACACTAAATCGTAAGCGTTTTGAAAATTATTTGTGTAGGTAGAAATTACGCTGCCCATATTGCAGAGCTAGAAAATGAACGTCCAGAGCATCCGGTTTTATTCATCAAGCCCGATACCAGTTTGTTGCAGAAAAAGCAGCCTTTTTTTATTCCTCATTTTACAGATGACATTCATTACGAAGTTGAACTGGTGGTTAGAATTGATCGGATCGGCAAGCATATAGAACCCCAGTTTGCACCCAAATATTACAGTCACATCGGCCTGGGAATTGATTTTACCGCACGTAACGTACAACAAGAATTAAAAGCGAAAGGACTGCCCTGGGAAAAAGCGAAAGCCTTTGACGGTTCAGCTTTGGTAGGAGATTGGGTTCCAAAAACGGCCTTACCAAACTTGGATTCCATTGCGTTTAGCCTCGAAAAAAATGGGAAAATTGTGCAGCGCGGTAACAGTGCTCAAATGTTGTGGAAGATAGACGATTTAATTTCGTATTGCTCCACTTTTTTTACCCTTAAAATTGGAGATATCTTGTTTACCGGTACTCCCGCTGGAGTAGGGGCAGTTGCTGAAGGAGATTTACTTACGGGATTTCTGGAGTCTAAAGAAGCCTTTTCTGTAAAAATAAAATAAAATGAGGGCAGAACTGATCACCATCGGAGATGAGATTTTAATCGGTCAAATTGTCAATACCAATGCCGTATTTCTCTCTAAGGCACTCAATAAAATTGGGATTGAAATTGTGCAAATCACAAGTATTTCGGATGATAAAACATCCCTAATTGAGACTCTTAACGTCTCCAAAGAAAGAGCAGAAATAGCCCTTATAACCGGCGGTTTGGGCCCTACCAAGGACGACATTACCAAGCATACACTTTGTACTTATTTTGAGGACAGCCTAGTTCTTAATCAGGAAATTTTGGAGCACATTGAAACACTTTTTGCAAAATATGTGTCAACCCCCATCAACGATCAAAACAGACTTCAGGCGATGCTGCCTTCCCGAGCAAAAATTTTTAAAAATGACCACGGTACAGCAGCTGGAATGTGGTTTGAAGATGAGGGTAGAGTGGTCATTGCCCTTCCCGGAGTGCCTTTTGAAATGAAGTCCTTGATGACCGACAAAGTGTTGCCTGCCTTGCAAGATCATTTTGACACCCCTTTTATACTGCATAAAACTGCCATGACTTATGGTTTAGGAGAAAGTGCTATAGCAGAGCGAATCGCTTCTTGGGAAGACAGTTTGCCGAAACATATTAAACTCGCCTACCTCCCTAATTTAGGGAAGGTTCGCTTGCGGCTCTCTGGTAAATCTTGGGATGAAAAAAAACTGCAAGCTGAAATAGCAACTGCCTTTGAGTCCCTTTTACCTCAGATCAAAGATATTTTTACTGGATTTGAAGGGGACAGTTCGCTGGAAGAACAAATCCAAACTGCTTGTATTGCCCAAAAAATGACTTTGGCAACAGCAGAAAGTTGTACAGGAGGTGAAATTGCCGCACGACTCACCAAAATCCCCGGAGCCTCGGCTTATTTCAAAGGCAGTGCTGTTACGTATCACACCCAAACTAAAATTGATCTTTTAGCTATCCCAAAAGAACTCATAGCCCAACACAGTGTAGTGAGCCAAGAAGTAGCCGAATTAATGGCTGTCCATGCGCGCGAAAAATTTCAATCTAGCCTTGCTATCGCTACAACGGGCAATGCTGGACCTACCAAAGGAGACTCTCCTGCAGAGGTGGGTACAGTATGGATCGCTATCGCTTCAGCTGACGGGGTGATCAGTGAACATTTTTTGTTTGGACAACACCGAGAGCGGGTAGTGCAAAAAGCAGTAAATAAAGCCTTGGAACTGGTTTTTAAACAGTTGAAATAAAAAGTATGTTTATTTTTAGA
Organism: Flavobacteriaceae bacterium; assembly: GCA_023263685.1. GTDB lineage: Bacteria > Bacteroidota > Bacteroidia > Flavobacteriales > Flavobacteriaceae > MS024-2A. The sequence continues at coordinate 3,599 of JALQVM010000021.1, forward strand.
AAAACATTTTTAATACTCTATAAAAAAAAGTAAATTTGCACCCACGTAAAAATAGACCATCATGTCCAAAGTTTGTGAATTAACTGGAAAACGCGTAATGTTTGGGAATAATGTTTCGTTTTCTTTGAACAGAACCAAACGCCGTTTTGATGCCAATATCATCAAAAAACGTTTTTTTATTCCGGAAGAAGGAAAGTGGATTACGCTTAATATTTCTACTTCAACATTGAAAACCATCAACAGAAAAGGTATTTCAGCTGTTTTGAGAGAGGCAAGAGCAAAAGGAACTTATAAAGACTAAATCATGGCAAAGAAAGGAAATAGAGTACAAGTAATTTTGGAATGTACCGAACACAAGGATTCAGGACGCCCTGGAACTTCACGCTACATTACTACCAAAAACAAAAAAAATACGCCTGAGCGTTTAGAGATAAAAAAATTCAACCCGATTTTGAAAAAAATGACGGTTCACAAAGAAATTAAATAAGTCATGGCAAAAAAATCAGTAGCATCATTACAGACAGGGTCAAAGCGTTTGACAAAAGCCATCAAGATGGTAAAGAAAGACGGGAGTAATTCCTACAGTTTTGTAGAAACTATTATCGCTCCAGATTTGGCCAATCAGTGGTTGGATAAGCAATAAATTGGCTACCATCTCAAATATAAAAGCTACTTTTAGGTAGCTTTTTTTATGCTTTAACTTTATGGGAAAACTCAGCGCTTTTTTTTCAAAACAAAATCAACAAAAACTAGAAGAGGGTTTAGCGAATACTAAAAAATCTTTTTTGTCCAAATTAGGGACTGCACTCGTAGGAAAAACTAAAGTTGACGAGGAGGTTTTGGACGAACTGGAAGATGTGTTAATCCAGTCTGATGTTGGGGTAGCCACTACTCTAAAAATCATTGATGCCTTAGAAACAAGAATTGCCAAAGACAAATATTTAGGAAATGAAGACCTAATGCGAATGATGCAAGAGGAAATCATGGCACTTTTGGTCGCTACCGATACGGAAGAAACTACTTTAGAACAAGAGCTATCTTCTCATAAACCCTATGTCGTAATGGTAGTAGGAGTAAACGGTGTAGGTAAAACTACCACGGTAGGAAAGCTCGCACACCTATTTAAGGCAAACGGAAAAAAAGTGATGTTGGGCGCTGCCGATACCTTTAGAGCGGGGGCCATCGATCAACTTCAAATTTGGGCAGATCGTGTTGACGTGCCCCTCGTGCGTCAGGAGATGGGGAGTGACCCAGCCTCTGTGGCCTTTGATACACTACAGTCGGCAAAAGCACAAGGATGCGATGTGGTGTTTATTGATACTGCAGGACGGCTCCATAATAAAATCAATTTGATGAATGAGTTGTCTAAAGTAAAACGAGTGATGGACAAAGTAGTTCCTGAAGCTCCTCATGAAGTACTTTTGGTTTTAGACGGCTCTACGGGTCAGAATGCATTTGAACAAGCAAAACAATTTACCGCAGCCACCGAAGTGACCAGTCTAGCCATTACTAAACTGGACGGTACAGCCAAAGGAGGGGTGCTGTTGGGAATTTCCGATCAATTTCAAATCCCGGTAAAATACATAGGCGTCGGGGAAGGTATAGAGGACCTGCAGTTGTTTGACAAGCGAAATTTTATTCAAACCCTTTTCAATTAACAACCTCCAGTGATGAAAGTACTCAAAGGTATAGCGGTTTTTTTTCTAGGATTAGGAGCTTTATACTTAGTTGGTCCTCGGGTTGAGACCCCTGTTTTCTCTGATGCAATTCCTTATGTACCCGCTAGCCTAGACTCGCTTCCCTCCTGGATTAACCAAAAGGAACAGGCGCTGGGTAATGTTCGCTGGGACAATGAATCTAAAATTTTCTTTTACGATTCTATTCCACAAAAAACAGCTTATAGTGTCGTTTATTTACATGGATTTACCGCATCAGGTAAAGAAGGAGATCCTGTTCACCAGATGATTGCACATGCCCTTGGGGCAAATTTGTATGTGCCTAGACTATACGCCCACGGATTGGAGGAGGACGAACCCATGCTTCACTTTAACAACGAAGCGTATTGGGAATCAGGAAAAGAAGCTTTAGCGATAGCAAAACGTTTGGGTGATAAAGTAATTATCTTAGGGACGTCTCATGGGGGAGCGCTCGGATTGTCTTTGGCAGATGATCCACTCGTAGCCGCTTTGGCCTTGTTTGGTCCCAACATAAAAGTTTACGATCCCAAAGCGGTATTGGTATCCAAGCCCTGGGGGCTGCAAATTTCTCGATTGGTAAAGGGCGGAAAGTACCACTATATGGAGACCAACAATGAAGAAAAGAAAAAATACTGGACCACGAAAGCGCGATTGGAAGCAGTTACTCACATGCAAAAATTCTTGGATATAAAAATGCGTAAGTCTACATTCAAGCGACTTCAGCTTCCTGTTTTCTTGGGGTATTATTATAAAAATGACAGCCTCCAGGACAAAGTAGTTTCTGTCCCAGCCATGCTCAAGATGTTTGATCAGCTCGGAACGGCCGATTCGTTAAAGCATGAAGTGGCTTTTAAGGATATAAAAGATCATGTGCTCACTTCATCCCTTTCCACTGCTGCTTATGAAGCGGTGGCTATGGAAGCAATTCAATTTTTAAAATCAGTTTTAAATGAGAAGTAGGAATCCCGTTGTGTCCTGTTTCTTCGCTTCTTTTTCTTGGACTAAAAGAACCGACCTGTGTTGTTCAACTTTTTCAAAATACCATGCGAACCAAATCCATTAAAAAAAATACCATTAACGTCATTACACTGGGCTGTTCAAAAAATATATACGACTCCGAAGTGTTGATGGGCCAATTGAAAGCCAGTGGAAAAGAAGTTGTTCACGAACAAGAAGGAAATATAGTAGTGGTCAATACCTGTGGGTTTATAGATAATGCCAAAGAGGAGTCAGTCAATACCATTTTAGAGCAAATACAGAAAAAAGAAGCAGGTCTGGTGGACAAGGTATATGTAACGGGTTGTTTGAGTGAACGGTACAAGCCCGATTTAGAAAAAGAAATACCACAGGTGGACAAGTATTTTGGAACCACGGATTTACCCCAATTATTAAAAGTTTTAGAAGCGGATTACCGACACGAATTGGTTGGGGAACGAATCTTAACCAGTCCCAAACACTACGCCTATCTGAAAATCGCGGAAGGCTGCGATCGGCCTTGTTCTTTTTGTGCAATCCCCTTAATGCGTGGGAAGCATAAATCAACACCTATAGAAGCCCTGGTAACCCAAGCCAAACACTTGGCCAAAGAAGGAGTGAAAGAGTTGATTTTAATTGCTCAAGACTTGACCTATTACGGACTTGATTTGTATAAAAAAAGAAGGCTGGCCGATTTGTTAAACGCTTTAGTCAAAGTAGAGGGTATTGAATGGATTCGCTTGCACTATGCGTTTCCTACGGGTTTCCCAGAGGATGTATTGGAGGTGATGCGGGTTGAAGACAAAATCTGTACCTATTTAGATATACCATTGCAACACATAGCCGATTCCATCCTAAAATCCATGCGCAGAGGAACTACGGAAGCTAAAACTACCGCCTTATTGGAAAAGTTTAGAAAAGAAGTACCGGGAATTGTATTGCGGACTTCACTTATTGGCTATCCCGGCGAAACGGAGGAAGATTTTGAGACGCTCAAACGTTGGGTTAAAGCCATGCGCTTTGAACGTTTAGGATGCTTTACTTACAGTCATGAAGAAAATACCCATGCCTACCAATTGGAAGATGACGTAGCCGAAGAGGTAAAACAGCAACGCTCTAATGCCATCATGGAAATTCAATCCCAAATATCTTGGGAACACAATCAAAGTTGCATTGGGAAAACCTACCGTTGTTTGATTGACAGAAAGGAAGGCAATCACTACATCGGCAGAACGTTTATGGATTCTCCGGATGTGGATAATGAAGTAATAATAGACGCAACAAAATACTACCTCAAACAAGGAGAGTTTGTTCAAGTCCAAATTACTGAAGCCACTGACTTTGATTTGATCGGGATCCCTGTGTAGTTTTACAGCTTTTGCTTTTAGAAAAACAGGGCGTTGGTAAATGCCATTTTTCCCGTATACCAAAATCCTCTAAAAAGTACATTGTCTACAAAATAGATCAATTTGCCCTTACCCAAAGTTTCTTCTCCAATCAACAAGGATTTTGATTGTATTTCCAATGCCTTAAACCCTATAAATCCTGCGATTGCCTTGGAGTTACTTCCCAAAGTGAACGCATTAGTTCCATTTTCTAAAAAAGCATAGGCATCCTCATTCAATTTGAGCGTATAGTAACTTTTAAGCCCAAACGTCAAAGGGTGTGTTTGATCAAGAGTGGCTTCAAAGATACTTCCTGTAGTGATGAGGCTGATTTCATTTCGAGACAAATCCCCATAAGGAATTTCTGTAGTGTCAAGTTCTTCATTTGGTTTCTTTTGAAGCTTAAATCCTTCGGTATCAGCAAAACGATCAAGGGCACCTGAAAGGGCAATGACTTTACCGCCTTTTTTGATCCATTCTAGTAAGGCTTTATCGGAGGCATTGCTTTCATTCAATTTACTGTAATACCCGCTGGGGATAATGAGTTGGTCTATATGCTCCAGCGCCGTGCTTAATCGACTATTATCCAGCTGGAGTAATGGATAATGAAGTACTTGCTCAAAGAAATGCCAAATTTCTCCATAGTTGTAGCTTGACGTTCTGTCGCTTTTTAGTAAAGCAATTCGTGGGGGGTTAATCAGTTGTAGTTGTGCTGCTCCAAGATCAGGGCCGGAAGTGGAATATCCGGTTTCTATGGGGGTCAATATTCTGTTGAATTGAAGTGCAAGTTCCTTTAATTTTTCTAGATAGTTTGCATTTTTTTGATTGTCCCCTTTAAGTATAAACAAACTACCACGATCCCATGCCACACCGCTATTGGCTATAGGAACTTGGTTGTAGCGCACCCCAAGCCCTGCTTTTAAAAGGGCGGCAAGAAATTTGCCATCCGCTAAACTTCTGTATGCCAGTGCATAGCCATAGTTATTCGGATCAAGCGATAGGTCGGCACTGATCTCTTCAGAATAGGGGGCTACTTCTAGGGTAGATTTTGTAGCTAAGGTTTTCAGTCCAAACGCATAGGGCAAAGACCAAGAAGTAATGTCATAGGTCAACGAATCATTTAATTTTGTTTGGGGTTCCAAGAGTACTTGAGCCATTTTTCCTTTAGGCTGAATGGTTGGAACCACCATGGCTTCGGTTGAAAAAGAGGTAGATGTATTTTTTTGTTTTTGATAATCGTATCCTTTAACCAATGTTTCCTTTGCTAAACGATAGCTTTGAATCTCGTGTTTCGTCAAAAGAGAACGCAATGCCTTTACTTTATCAGCAGTTCCTTCCAGTACAAAATTTTGATATTTCAGGGACTCATTTTGGTAAAAGCGCTGGTAGTTCTCGTTGAGTTCCGTTTTGTTTAGGGCGGCAATCTCAACCGTTGAAATTCCCGTGGTATAGTGATGTTCGATACGGTCTTTCAGACTTAGGGTGATGTTTTCGTCGTTTTCAATTCCAAGTCCAGCAATTCCGCCACCCGCTTGTTCGTAGGTCATCCCTATGGCCCCTAGGTAAGTAGGGTAAGTGTCGCCATAACTTGGATACAACAAATCGAATCGTTGTTTGGTGAAATAAAACCATCCTTCTTTATCGAAATACTTGGCGTGGTTTTTTCCGATTGTAGCCTGAAAATTCTTTTGAAACGGGGTGATAATTTCATGTAAGGGCTCTGCCGCAGGAGCAAAGTAGTACGGGCTGTTTATGCCCTGTTCGTGAAAATCTACATGTATATGGGGTAGCCATTCGTTGTATTTTTTGACCCGTTGTTGTGATTCTACTTGGGTCAACCAGGCCCAATCGCGGTTTAAATCAAAGATGTAATGATTGGTTCTCCCGTTGTGCCAGCCTTCTTTGTGTTCACGGCTAAACGGTCGGGTATCGTTAGGGGTGCTTTTGACTTGGTTGTAAAAGTTGACATAGCGATCTCGACCATCAGGATTGATACAGGGGTCCATGATTACTATCGTGTCTTGGAGCCAATCGGAATGTTTGGTCAAAAGGGCAAAGGCTGTTTTCATGGCAGCCTCAGTACTTGAGGATTCATTCCCATGGACATTATAACTCAACCAAACCACAGCTTTATTGTCATTTTTTGGGCCAGAGCGCATCCCACTGTTCTGCAAATGGGCCGTTCGTATGGATTCTAGGTTTTTCAGATTTTCTTCTGTAGAGATAAAAGCCAATTGGAGCAACCGACCTTCATTTGTTTTTCCGTAGGCCTGCAATTGAAGCTGAGGAGAATTTTTCTCCAGCATTTCAAAATAATCTACTACCTGATGATTGCGGGTAAAATTAGAACCCAATTCATACCCCAAAAATTCATCGGGAGATTGAAGTTGGGATTGAACTAACTGAATTGAAAAAAGCGCTAGAGCAGAAAGTAAAATACGTATCATACAATTTATTTTTAGTCTAAAATACGCTTTCTGGATGAACTGTATTTTATTTTCTTAAAAACAAATATCTTTACACAAACCCTTGCATGCAAAAGAAATTTATATCCTTTAAAGAGACCAAGAGATTTTCTAAGCTTATCACAAGCTATTTAGATCAATCGGAAACCTTGCAGCCTTTTTACGGTTTATATCCTTCCCTTTCGCATTTTAAAAAACAAATCGAGCTAAAAAAATCCACTTACCCTGCTTCGCATAGAAAGGCATTAGTGGAGACTTTGGAGCAGCAGTATCAAGACATCCCCCATTCGGATGCCGTGGCTCGAAACCTGGAGCTGCTAAAGGATGAAACTACTTTCACCATCACCACAGGGCATCAATTGAGTTTGATGACTGGGCCCCTCTATTTTTTATACAAAATCATCAGTACGATCAATTTGTGTAAACAATTGAGTGAAGCCTATCCAGAATCCGCCTTTGTACCTGTTTACTGGATGGCGAGTGAAGATCATGATTTTGAAGAAATCAGTTCCTTTCGCTATCAGGATAAGAGTATTCGTTGGCCCAGAGAAGCGGCAGGTGCAGTGGGAGAACTTTCTTTAGAAGATTTACAACCTGCTTTATCTTTGTTTAAACAGCATTTAGGAGAAAGTGTCAATGCCACCCAATTAAAACAATGGATTGATGAAACCTATCTTGATTCAAACAGCCTAGCCGAAGCAACCTTGAAATTGGTTAACACTCTTTTTGGGGAGCAAGGTTTGATTGTATTAGAACCTCAACACCCCGCTCTTAAAGCTCTTTTTAAACCGGTACTCCGAGAGGAGCTCCAACACAAGCCATCTTTTAAAGCTGTTCAAGCTCAAGTGGGCCGTCTCAAAGAGGAATTTGATCCCTCCTATATCCCTCAGGTAAATCCACGAGAAATCAATCTTTTTTATTTAACCCCAACGGGGCGACACCGAATTGAAAAAATTGACACCACCTATCAATTGAATGGAACCGAGCATTCTTTTACTGCAGCAGAAATTCTAGATTTGGTCGAGCGGCACCCCGAGCGTTTTTCTCCCAATGTAATTCTTCGTCCTGTTTATCAAGAATGCATTTTGCCAAACCTTTGTTATATCGGGGGTGGAGGTGAGTTGGCCTATTGGTTTCAACTGAATGCGACTTTTGCCCATTTTGACCTCCCATTCCCCATGTTGTTGCTCCGTAATTCAGCATTGCTTTACTCTAAAAAAACAGCAACTAAAATAGAACGGTTGAATTTAACCACCGCCGATTTGTTTTTGAAGCGAAACACCCTTCTCAATAAAAAAGTAAGACAAATCAGCAATATAGACCTGGATCTTACTCCCCTAAAAGACCAACTCCAAAAACAATTTGACAGTTTACAGTTGTTGGTGGCTCAAACAGACGCCTCTTTTAAGGGTGCCGTAGAAGCCCAACAAACCAAGCAATTTAAGGGAATCGATCGATTGGAAAAGCGACTTTTAAAAGCACAAAAACGGGTCTTGAAAGATGAGGTTGAGCGGTTGACGCTTTTACACGAACATTTATTTCCAAACGACACCCTGCAAGAACGGGTGCTCAATTTTTCAAGCTACTATATGGAATTGGGGGAGGCTTTCATACCCCAACTCTTAGAGGCCTTGGACCCCTTGAATCCAGATTTTGTTTTGCTTGAATATTAACAGCAAGATGTTGAATAAATTTCCTAGCTAGTTTTTACAGCAAGGATTAAATCGTATTTTTGCCCATGCAAGAAAAAGTACTCATTCTAGATTTTGGATCACAGTACACCCAATTGATCGCCCGTCGTATTCGCGAGTTGTTTATTTACTGTGAAATTCACCCCTTCAACAATCCTCCTAAAAATATCAGCGAATTCAAAGCTGTAGTTTTGTCTGGATCACCCTTCTCGGTAAGAGCAGAGGACGCTCCTCACCCCGATTTAGAAGCTATCAAAGGAAAATTACCCCTTTTAGGGGTGTGTTACGGGGCCCAATATCTAGCACATTTTTTTGGAGGACAGGTCAGTCCCTCCAACAAGCGAGAATACGGTAGAGCACATTTGTCTTTTGTAGAGAATGAAGATCCTTTTTTTAAAGGAGTGCCCCAAGATAGCCAGGTGTGGATGAGCCATGCCGATACCATCCTCAATTTACCAGAAAATGCGGTGTGTTTGGCGAGTACCGCTGATGTTGAAAATGCAGCCTACAAAATTAAGGGGGAACAAACCTATGCTATCCAATTTCATCCAGAGGTTTATCATTCTACGGATGGGAAGCAAGTGCTTGAAAATTTTTTAGTCCATATAGCAGGGGTCAAACAAGAATGGACTCCAGATTCTTTTGTGGACATGACGCTAGCCGAGCTTCAAGAAAAAATAGGGAAAGATCAAGTCATTTTGGGACTTTCCGGAGGGGTTGACTCCTCCGTTGCGGCCATGTTATTACACAAAGCCATAGGAAAACAACTCAATTGTATTTTTGTGAATAACGGCCTGTTGCGAAAAAATGAGTTTGAGCAAGTCTTGGAACAGTATAAGGGGATGGGCTTAAACATTAAAGGAGTAGACGCTTCAGACCAATTTCTCGACGCTTTAGAGGGCGTTTCTGATCCAGAAACCAAAAGAAAAATTATCGGTAAAACCTTTATCGATGTTTTTGATGCCGAGGCCCACCTTGTGGAAGGGGTTCGTTGGTTGGGTCAAGGAACCATTTACCCCGATGTGATTGAGTCTATTTCTGTAAACGGTCCCTCCGCGACCATCAAGTCTCACCATAATGTGGGAGGATTACCCGACTTTATGAAGCTGGATTTGGTTGAGCCTTTACGCATGCTTTTTAAAGATGAGGTTAGGCGAGTCGGTAAGAGTTTGGGTATCGAGGCTTCTCTTTTGGGAAGACACCCTTTTCCTGGACCTGGTTTAGCCATTCGTATTTTGGGTGAAATCACTCGTGAGAAAGTAAGTATGCTGCAAGAAGTTGACGCCATATTCATAGAGGGGTTAAAAAAATGGGAACTTTACGATCAAATATGGCAAGCAGGAGCCGTGTTTTTACCCATTAACAGTGTTGGAGTAATGGGGGACGAACGAACCTATGAAAATTGTGTTGCCCTTAGAGCGGTCCAATCCACAGATGGGATGACAGCCGATTGGGTGGATTTACCCTATGCTTTTTTGCAAAAAATATCCAATGAAATCATAAACAACGTGAAAGGAGTAAATCGCGTAGTTTATGATATCAGTTCAAAACCACCTGCGACGATTGAATGGGAATAGTACGTGATCATACCACAGGCATGAAACAAGTTCAATTTTTTGTATTTTTTAGTTTATTCTGTTTGGGGAGCTTTCTATCCTTGGCTCAAACCCCTACCTCTTTTAAGACCCATAAAGTAAAAAAAGGAGAGACCCTAGAATTCATTTTAGACAGCTATGGAATAGATGAAGTTCAACTCCAGGAGTACAATCCTTCGGTAGAGCGATTTGGGGTAAGAAGAAGAATGAACCTGCGAATCCCGGTGTATTCAAACCTTAGCCCGGAGGTGGTTCCTGCAGTTCCTGAAATTAAAAAAGACACCTCCCGTTTTGTACTTCATGAGGTTGCGCCCAAGGAAACCAAATGGCGTTTGGCTTTTCAATACAAAACCACAATCGAGATTTTAGATTCCATTAACCCTGAAATTAGAGAAGGACTAAAGATTGGACAAAAAATAAGAATCCCTCAAACCGAAATCCAAGAAGTTATTCCAGAAAAAGACTCTTTGTATAATTATTACAAAGTACTTCCTAAAGAAGGGTATTACCGTATAGAAAAGAAACTAGGAGTTGATCAGCAGACCTTAGACTCACTCAATCCCACCCTTAGGGAAACCGGGCTACTCGCAGGAATGATTTTAAAGATCCCAGGCGATCAAAGCGGAGATTATCTCATAGAGGATGATCTGTTGGTGGAACGCGTAAATTTGGCAGATTCTCTTTTCCAAAAAAAGAATATTAATCTGGCTTTATTGTTGCCTTTTAAAGTCAATGAAATTGAATTTGATTCAATAGAAGACACCAAACGTTTATTGCAAGATCGAAACTTGCATACCCTCTCCTTAGATTTCTATACCGGAGTATTGTTTGCATTAGAACAGCTTGCAGACCAAGGGCTCTCTGTGGAACTCAGCACCTATGATACTGAAAACAATTATGCTGCGCTGGATAAGGTCAGTAATCAGCTTGCTGCTTCTCCACCGGATGTCATTGTAGGACCACTGATTCCCAGTAATTTTGATTATGTATCCAATAAAAAAGAATTGATAAACATTCCCAAAGTGGCACCCCTATCTTCCAATCCAGTGGTGTATCGAAAAAATGTGTATCAATCCATCACCCGTCCAGAGACCTTTAGGACTAAAATGTACGAGTACCTGGAACGGGTAATCGATACAACCCATCATGTAGTCATCGTGGCGGATTCTTTAAACCGATCCATAGAACGAAAATTAAGAGCACAATTCCCTTGGGCCATCACCTTACGTCCTGAAAAGGAAGGCTATATACTTCCTGAATTAGCCGACTCCTTACTTATCGATTCCATACCCAATAAAGTGATCCTAGAAACCCAATCTTTTCCTTTGATTGCTAATGCCCTTTCACAATTTAACGCACAAAATTCAGCTGAGCGAGAAGTACAAGTTTTTACCACGTATCGGAGTAATGTGTACGACAATGAAAATCTATCTCGGAAAATGCTAGGGGGGATTCAGTTTACCTATCCCGTAGGGTTTAAACCGCTGGATTATGCTTCCGATCCTCAGTTTATTGAAACTTTTGAAAATCACTATGGAAAACCTCCAAACAAAGAATCGCTCCGGGGCTATGATTTGGTATTGGATTTGATATTGAGAATTGCTGTAGCTAAGGATTTAGAACGTTCGTTGGAGTTGGGGGAAACCCAGTACCGTTCCAATCGTTTTTTATATCAACCCCAGACCAATGGTTCGTATAGCAATGCGGCTCTTTTTCTTTTACAGCATCGTGGATATGAAATTTTCGAACTAAAAGAATAGCGTGAGAAACCCAGAAGTTCCCATTGATTTTGTAAATTTGAGTCCGGTAAGTAAGAACTAAATCAACCGGATGTCCAACACCAAATATATCTTTGTTACAGGAGGAGTTACTTCCTCATTAGGAAAAGGAATAATCGCAGCTTCTCTGGCAAAACTTCTTCAGGCTCAAGATTTTAAAGTCACCATTCAAAAGTTTGATCCCTACATTAATGTAGATCCGGGAACCTTAAATCCCTACGAACACGGCGAGTGTTTTGTAACCGAAGATGGAGCCGAAACGGATTTGGATTTAGGACATTACGAGCGATTTTTAAACGTAAAAACCTCTCAAGCCAATAATGTGACTACCGGTAGAATCTACCAAAGCGTGATTGAAAAAGAACGAAGAGGGGAGTTTTTAGGAAAAACAGTTCAGGTCATTCCACACATTACAAATGAGATCAAAGAGCGGATGCAACTCCTGGGAGAATCAGGAGAATACGATATCGTTATTACAGAAATAGGAGGTACCGTTGGGGATATAGAATCTTTGCCCTATATCGAATCCGTACGTCAGTTGATTTGGGATTTGGGTAAAGAAAATGCTTTAGTCATACATTTGACACTTATTCCTTATTTGGCAGCTGCAGGGGAATTGAAAACAAAACCTACTCAGCATTCCGTAAAAACACTCATGGAAAGTGGAATTTCTGCGGACATAATTGTATGTAGAACCGAGCACGAACTTTCTGCTGATTTAAGAGAAAAACTCGCCCTATTCTGTAATGTAAAATCAGAAGCCATCATCCAGTCAATCGATGTAGATACCATTTATGATGTTCCCTTAAAAATGAGAGATGAGGGCTTGGATAAGGTGGTTTTAGAAAAACTAAAATTGGCTCCAAAACAGCCACTAGATCTAACTTCTTGGAATCTTTTTCTGGAAAAATTTAAAAATCCAAAACACAGCATTAAAATAGGGTTGGTAGGAAAATACGTTGAACTGCAAGATTCCTATAAATCCATTTTAGAATCTTTAATTCATGCAGGCGCCGTTACTGAAACCGAAATTGAGGTGGTCAGTATTCATTCAGAACACCTTGAATCTGGAGCGGTTGCAAAGCAGTTGGAAGGTCTCCACGGCTTGATTGTTGCCCCTGGTTTTGGGGAACGTGGAATCGAAGGAAAGATCAGCGCCATAGCCCATGCTCGAGCACACAAACTGCCTTTTTTCGGTATTTGTTTGGGAATGCAAATGGCAGTAATCGAATACGCACGAAATCAGGTTGGAATTTCCAAAGCGAATTCTACAGAGATGGATACCGCATGTCAAGATGCCGTTATCGACTTGATGGAATCCCAAAAAAGTATTGTTAAAAAAGGGGGAACGATGCGTTTAGGAGCATGGGATTGTGAACTCAAACCCAATTCTAAAGCGGCTATTGCATATCAAAAAGTCTCGATTTCAGAACGCCATCGCCATCGTTATGAATTTAATAACGATTATGTAGATCGTATTTTTGATGAAAATTTTGTTATTGCTGGAACAAATCCCGATACCGGTTTGGTGGAAATTGTAGAGTACAATGATCACCCCTGGTTTGTGGGAGTGCAATTTCACCCTGAATACAAGAGTACAGTTTCAGATCCTCATCCCTTATTTGTAGCTTTTGTAAATGCGAGTTTAGCGCAAAAGGCGAAGAAGTAATTTAGAATATCATGGAAGAAAAAAAATTTGATCCGTATCAGTTTATTGGCTTTATCCTTATTGCGTTAATTTTAACTTGGATGCTTTACCGTAATGGCCCAGCAGAAGCGGAAGCCGGCAGCCAAAGCACGGTTACAGAGCAACCCGTATCGCAACCAAACAACGCTGCGGTGTCTGCTGTGGAAAATGATTCGCTAGTCAGGCAACAAAAAGTTGCTGCCTATGGTGACTTAGGGAGTTTGTTTAGTGCAACCGGACAATCTCCAGTGCGCTTTGAGACCGAACAAATGAAAGGAGAACTCAATCCGCAAGGAGGACAACTTTCACAATTGATACTCACCGCATATGAAAACTATGAGGAACAACCGTTACCCTTAATCAATGAAGGAAATACGGATTTAAACATTCAATTGAAAACTCTTGATGGCCGTGTATTAAATACGCGTGATATGTTTTTCAGCCCGACGGTTCGCGATGGGGCAGAGGCCCTACAGGTAGAAATGAAAGCTGCTTTAAATCCCCAGCAGTATATTTCATTTTTGTACAGTTTTCCAAAGAAAGGCCATATGTTTTCTTTTTCAGTGAAAACGGTGGGCATGAGCAGCCTTTTGAACACTTCCCTATCACCTGAATTATTTTGGGAAACAGCTGTTTTTAGAAATTCAAGAAGTATAGACTACGAAAATAGATATACCGAATTTACCTTTGGCTATGAAGACGATCGTGTTGATTATTTATCTTTGAGTGGTAAAGATGAGGAGACCCGACAAGACCTTCGCTGGATTTCCTATCGTCAGCATTTCTTTAGTGCAATTTTGATTCCCGAACAGCCGATCAAAGAGGCTACCCTCACTTCTGCAGACCTTACCGGGGAAGTAACTCTAAACGAACGGTATACAAAATCCTTTACCACGCGTTACGCCCTTAATTCTGGAGGTGAGCTCAATACCAACCTGAAATTTTATTACGGCCCTACTGACTATAAAGCGCTTAAAGCCTTAGCGGGCGATTTGGAAGCTTCCATTCCTATGGGATGGGGGATTTTTGGATGGATCAACCGTGTGATCTTTTTACCCCTCTTTGAATTTTTATCTTCTTTTCTTTCTTACGGTATTGCAATTATCGTAATGACGATTATTGTAAGATTGGCCATGTCGCCGGTAACTTATAAGTCATACGTTTCCCAGATAAAGATGAAGGTCTTACGTCCTGATATTGAAGTGATCAACAACAAGTACAAGGACGATGCTGTAAAGCGTCAGCAAGAAACGATGAGTTTGTATTCAAGAGCTGGAGCCAATCCTATGTCGGGTTGTGTCCCTGCCCTGTTGCAATTGCCTGTATTTTACGCCTTATTTTCTTTCTTTCCTGTAGCGTTTGTATTAAGGGATAAATCCTTTTTGTGGGCAGACGATTTATCGTCCTATGATTCTGTTTTGGATTTAGGGTTTTCCATTCCATTTTATGGAGACCATGTCAGTTTATTTCCCATTTTAGCTTCAGTTGCCATTTTCTTTTACACTCGGATGACCACAGGTCAGCAGCCCATGCCTCAACAGCCGGGCATGCCCAATATGAAGATCATCATTTATTTGATGCCCTTGATGATGTTGTTCTTTTTTAACAACTACGCCAGTGGTTTGAGTTTGTATTATTTTATTTCTAACCTCTTGACTATTTTCTTGATGCTAGTGATCAAAAATTATATCATTGATGATACCAAGATCCATGCTAAAATTGAGGAGAATAAAAAGAAACCCAAAAAGGCAGGAGGCTTTTCCGCTCGTTTACAAAAAGCGATGGAAGAAGCTGAAAAGCAAAAGAACGCTAGAAACAGCTAACCTTCACTTCCTTTCCTTTTGCCTATCTTTAAGGGTAATTTAGTTGGAATGCGTCTCGGATTTCTCAGCGTACTTACGCTTGCTTTTTTAATAGTATCGTGTACTTCATTCAGCTCGGAATACATTTCTATTGAGCCGTTGGGTGTTCATCCTAACGGAACTGTATACATAGGGATGGAGCGCTGTACCTCTTGTCATTTAGAGATAGTCAACGCCCACAAAGAAACTGCCCATTGGCTGACTTCTTCTCCACTGAGACCCACTGCTGTAGCTCAGTTTTTATCCTCGGACAGTAACTCATTTGATTTAAAAGATCAAACGCGTCTATCTTTTTTTGCCAGAAGTGATTCCTTGTTTCAGGACGCCTACAGACCTCCCTATGCAACTCCATTTTTCACAAAATCATTGGACATTAAAATAGGTTCTGGTACCAAAATTGGAAATTCATTTTTGAGTTGGGAGGAAAGTTCCTTGTTTCAACTTCAAGGGTCGTTTTATAAACCCACCATGAACTGGATCAACAGTCCCGGTTATCCTTCATTTTTTCAACCTCTACGACCTATTTTCCCCAGATGTTTAGAATGTCATACAACTTTTAGTCAGTCTGAAAATTGGGAAAGTCCCATCCCTACCAATCGTTATAACAAAGATAATATCGTGTTTGGGATTGATTGCCAACGATGCCACGGTGAAGTGGTAGACCATGTTACACACCATAGTAACAATCCTATGGACAGCATCGGAAGAAACATTATTTCGTATGCTGATTTTAATCAACAGCAACGTATCGATATGTGCGCCTTGTGTCATTCTGGGGTTGGAACCCAGGTCAATCAACCCGCATTTTCGTTTACTCCAGGGGATACCTTACAGGATTTTTTACTCTCTCAAACGACAGAAGAACCTGATGTGCATTCCAATCAGGTTGCACTCCTT
>JALQVM010000022.1 GCA_023263685.1 Flavobacteriaceae bacterium
AAATTAAAACGGTGTATTCGGACAGCTTGGTTTTACTTTCGCTCGACACCTTTTTAGGCGCAGATCATGAATTGTACGAAGGGATTCCTAGTTATATCCGAAAGGAATTGGATCAAAAATTTATACCGAGTCAGCTGGTGGAAAAGTTTGGCGCCTTTGTCATTCCTCCTCCGGAAGACCGAACTTTTTTAGGACAAATGCTCTATGAAGGAAAGTTATTGTATTTGCAGGATTTAGTACTGCCTCACGATTCGGAAACAACTAAAATAGCCTATACCGAGGAAGAGTTGAACTGGGTAAAGGATAATGAGTTGTACATCTGGCAGTATTTTGTGGAACGTCAAGTATTGTATAAAACAGAACCCGAATGGGTTCAACGTTTTTTGGAGCCTGCTCCTTTTTCAAAATTTTATTTACAGCTGGACAACGAATCCCCAGGTAGGGTTGGAAGATGGATCGGATGGCAGATTGTCCGCAGTTTTGTAAATCAAAACCCCGAAATTACTACAGAAGAACTGCTTAAAATGCCAGCCCAAAAGGTATTTAATTTATCAAAATACAAACCAAAACGCTAATGGCTATTGTAAAACAAACACAGATCACGATAGATGTAAATCTTGATGAAAACAACATTCCAGAACAAATGCAGTGGACAGCTCCTGACGGAGGGGTAACAGACAAGGATACCAAGGCCATGCTTTTGTCTTTTTGGGATGCTGAACAGCAGGAAACCCTCAAAATGGACTTGTGGGTGAAAGACATGCCGATGGATCAAATGCAACTTTTTTTTCATCAGACCTTAATGTCTTTAAGCGACACCTATTACCGTGCTACTCAAGATGAAAAGATGACTGCTACCCTAAAGGATTTCTGTGATTATTTTGCAGAGAAATTAGAACTAAAAAAGGGTTAACTTGGCAGGCTTCCCTTAAGCTCTTTGTTTAGGGAGTCTATATAAGTAAGGACTTCTTCTACTCCCGATTTGTGTAAGGACGAAGTAATGAATTGGGGAGGTAATTCTTCCCACTGTTCCAATAGTTTTTCATTGTAGAGGGCAATATTTTTTTCTATGGCCTTGGGTTTTAGTTTGTCCGCTTTTGTAAAAACGATTGAAAAAGGGATGGAGTTTTCTCCGAGCCATTCCATAAAATTCAAGTCAATAGGCTGTGGATCGTGACGGATGTCGATGAGAAGAAAGGCAGTGACCAGCTGGCTGCGTTGCTTAAAATAGTTGGTAATAAATTTTTGAAAAACCTTTTTTTGCGATTTTGAAACCCGAGCATAGCCAAACCCNGGCAGATCCACTAGATGCCAATTTTCATTGATCAGAAAATGATTGATGAGTTGGGTTTTTCCTGGACGAGAAGAAGTTTTTGCAAGTTTT
The DNA here is from genome assembly GCA_023263685.1 of Flavobacteriaceae bacterium. Taxonomy (GTDB): domain Bacteria; phylum Bacteroidota; class Bacteroidia; order Flavobacteriales; family Flavobacteriaceae; genus MS024-2A. The sequence continues at coordinate 1,385 of JALQVM010000022.1, forward strand.
TTTTTGTTGCACAACGCATTGATAAGCGAGGACTTACCCACATTGGATCGGCCAATAAATGCGTATTCAGGCAGTCTGCTTTGAGGGCATTTGGCGACTTCTGTGTTGCTGATTACAAAACTTGCCGATTTGACTTGCATGGGAATTTAGAACTTTCTTAAATCAAACCAACCCTTTAAAATTTGATTGAATTGTTCAGGATGTTCCATCATGGGCGCATGACCGCATTGTTTAATCCAATACAAATTGGAATCCGGGAGCAGTTGGTTGAACTCTTCTGCAACATTTGGGGGGGTAACCGTATCTTCAGCACCCCAAATAATGGCTGTAGGAGTCTTCATTTTCGGAAGTTCTTTGGACATATTATGCCGAATGGCACTTTTGGCAAGCGCCAAAGTTCTGATCAGTTTGTTTCGATCGTTGACTGATTCATAAACTTCGTCTACAATTTCTTTGGTTGCAATTTTTGGATCGTAAAAAACATCCTGACTTTTCTTTTTGATGTACTCATAATCCCCTCGTTTGGGATAGCCATCGCCCATATTGTTTTCATACAGACCAGAGCTTCCGGTGAGTACCAGTCCTTTGACATGCTCAGGATGGTTTTTTGTGTACAGCAACCCCACATGACCGCCTAAGGAATTGCCAAGTAGAATTACGTCTTTAAGTGCTTTGTGGACAATAAAGTCATGTAAAAATTCCGAAAGAGATTTTACAGAAGTATTTAAGACAGGGAGGGTGTAAATAGGTAGTTCCGGGATGATCACTTTATACCCTTTAGGGGGGAAGTAACTCATTACTCCCTCAAAGTTGCTCAAACCACCCATTAGGCCATGTAATATTATAATCGGCTGTCCTTCTCCAGCTTCGATATATCGAAATTCTGCCTCTTGAACAATTTGATCTACCATACCTACCTAAAAATTAGTGTACAAAGATAGACATTTCACTCGAAGCGTACCGGTTTTATTTCTACCCGCATTTTAGGTGGCTTCCCACAGGGTGGTAAAACTTATTAACAATGTGGTAAATTGTGGTAAAAAGTGGTAAATATGATTTATATTTGATATCAAATCTCAACAGAAGTGCAACACTTAATCGGGACATACGAATGCAAGGCAGACGCCAAGGGGCGTATCATGATGCCTATTGCACTCAAGAAACAATTGGCCACTGCAATGGCAGAAGGTTTTGTTTTAAAACGTGCAGTATTCAATACCTGTCTGGAACTTTATCCGTTGAAAGAGTGGGAGCAATTGATGGAAAAAGTAAATGGATTAAACCGATTCAATAAAAAGAACAATGATTTTATCCGTCGTTTTACGGCAGGGGTAAAAACTGTTGAGATGGATGCGTCTGGACGTCTTTTGATACCAAAAGATTTGGTCAACTATGCCCATATCAGTAAAGATGTAGTGGTTTCTTCCACGGTAAACATTCTTGAAATTTGGGATAAATCGCTTTACGAAAGTGCGATTGATGAAGCAGCTCTTGATTTTGGAGCCTTGGCTGAAGAAGTTATGGGAGATAAAAATGACGACACACTATCATAATCCTGTACTGCTCCATCCCAGTTTGGAGGGGCTGAATATCAAACCTGACGGAATTTATGTAGATGCTACGTTTGGTGGAGGGGGACATTCTCGAGCCCTTTTGGATCAGCTCAATGAAAACGGACGGCTCTTTGGTTTTGATCAAGATCCAGATGCTTTAGAAAATAAAATTGAAGACCCTCGTTTTGTTTTTGTAGCATCCAACTTTAGTCATCTTTCGCACTATCTAAAATTTTATCAAGTAAAAGGGGTGGATGGTATTCTCGCCGACTTTGGCGTTTCCTCTCATCAATTTGACACCAGCGCTAGGGGGTTTTCCATACGGACAGAAGGGCGGTTGGATATGCGAATGAATCAAACCCAAACCTTTGATGCCTATGCGCTTGTTAATACCTACGAAGAAGAAGCGCTAAGTAATGTATTGTACAAGTACGGAGAGTTGCGCAACGCAAAGATTTTAGCGCGAACCATAATTCAGGCCCGTTCTGAACGTCCATTGAATACGACTCAAGATTTAATCCAAGCGGTTAAACCGTTGGTACCGGAACGCGTAGAGAATAAAATTTTAGCTCAACTCTTTCAGGCCATTCGCATAGAAGTAAACAATGAATTGGAGGTGCTTCAAGCGTTTTTGCTTCAAGCGGCGGCGGCTTTAAACCCGGGAGGAAGGCTGGTTTGTATTGCCTACCATTCTTTGGAAGACCGTTTGGTAAAACGGTTTATCCAATCGGGAAACTTTAGTGGTGCAATAGAAAAAGATTTTTATGGTAATCCCCTCGTTCCACTCCATAAAATTGGAAAACTCAGAGTTCCCACTGAGGAAGAAATTCAGGAAAATGGTCGAGCTAGAAGTGCAAAATTGAGAATCGCTGAAAAAAAATGAAAAAACTACTGTCCATACTCAATGTAGACTTTTTGATTCGGACGGATGCCCTAAAAAATTGGCGTATGATTTTATTTCTTTCGCTATTGGCGCTCATCATGATTGCAAGTGGGCATAGTGCAGATCGTAAAATTTTTAAAATAGCTGCATTAAACACAGAAATCAAAGCACTTAAAAGTGATTTCATTGAGGCTAAAAAGCAATTGCTTGTTTTAAAAAAGGAAACCAACATTATGCGAGTCTTGGCAGAAAAAGGAGTCGGACCCGCAAAAACACCTCCAATTAAAATAGTTCTGACGAATGAATGATTCTAGCACCCCTAGCGGTTTTTATAAATCAAGATTTTATCTGATGGTCACTGGTTTGGTGCTTTTTGGTTTTATCTTAATCGGTAAGCTGATTCATCTTCAGTTTTATTCCAATACGGAAGGGCTTGGCATTGCACCTGAAACCCTGGTCAAAAATGTGGTTTTGGAGCCAAGTAGAGGAGATATCTATGCGGCAGACGGCAACATATTAGCAACTTCTGTAGCGCGTTATGCTCTTCATTGGGATGCGGTTACTGTGTCTGAACCACTTTTTCAGCAGTACAAAAAAGCCTTGGCGGATTCACTTTCTTCTTTGACTGCTAGGGAATCTAGTAGCGTACTAAGCCAGTTAGAAACTGCACGAAAGAAAAAAAACAGGTACTGGTTGGTGGCAAAAGATATTTCTTATTCTACCTACCAGCGGTATAAAAACTTTCCCCTATTTAATCGAGGTGCCTACAAAGGGGGGTTGATCGTAGAGCAAGAACTCAAAAGAGAGCATCCCCTGGGCAAGATTGCCGAACGAACCATAGGCTACGAAAAATTAGACAAAGACGGCACCTATTTTAGAGTCGGCTTAGAAGGGGCTTTTTCTCAATACCTCAGAGGAGATTCTGGATTGAGGTTAAAGCAAAAAATTGCGAACGGACAGTGGAAACCCATTAGTGATTCCAACGAAAAAGAACCCACTCAAGGGTATGACCTACGAACTACTTTGGATGTCAATATTCAAGACATTGCCCACAATGCGCTCTTGAGTCAATTGGAGGCCTATGATGCAGATCACGGAACAGTTGTCGTGATGGAGGTTCAAACGGGTGCCGTAAAAGCCATTGCAAATTTAGGTCGTACAGAGGAAGGGAAGTATTTCGAAAAACTGAATTATGCAGTGGGTGAGGCCCATGAACCCGGGTCTACTTTTAAACTGATGGGAATGATTGCCGCTTTAGAGGACAAGGTCATTGACGAAAACAGTTTGATCGATACCGAAAATGGAGTCTTGACCTTTTATGGTAAATACAAAGTAAAAGATTCTAAGCGAGGAGGCTATGGGACAATTACCGCAGCCAAGGCGTTTGAAGTTTCCTCCAATGTAGGTCTGGTAAAAATCATCCATGAAAATTACAAAGAGAACCCTAGAAAATTTGTCGATCGATTATACAATATGGGGCTCAATAAAAACTTAGGCTTGCCCATCAAAGGGGAGGGAGACCCAAAAATTCCGTATCCCTCAGATGCCGATTGGGATGGCTTAGACCTCCCGTGGATGGCCTACGGTTATGGGGTCAGTTTGACGCCTCTACAAACACTTACGTTTTACAATGCCGTGGCAAATCAGGGCGAGATGGTGCAACCCCGTTTTTTAACTGAGATTGGAAATTTAGGAAACAAACCGCATAAGGTTTTTACCAAGCAGGTAATTAATCCCTCCATTTGTTCTGAGGAAACCTTGCAAAAGGTTCAACAAATGATGTTTAATGTGGTCGATAAAAAGTGGGGTACAGGCTATCGCATTAAGGATTCTTTACTTACCATGGCGGGAAAAACAGGAACCTGCCAAGTAGATTACACCACAGATAGCGTGCAATACATCTCCAGTTTTGTAGGGTATTTCCCCGCAGACAAACCCCAATACTCCTGCATAGTAGTGATACACCGACCCGATAAGACAAAGGGCTATTACGGGGCTACTGTTGCGGCTCCTGTATTTAAGACAATAGCTAAAAAAATATTCAACGACATTCCTAAAGAGGTTGCCTTGGAGCGTTCAAGGTTGACGGAATTGATCAAAAACACAAACTCCTCAAAAGAATTGAGTGTTCCCAACTTGACCGGACTTTCAGAAAAAGAAGTGTTAAAAAAAACACAGGAACTGGGACTGAAGGTCCTTTTTAGAGGTACAGGCACCGTCAAAGAACAAAGACCCGAAGCAGGGACTAAAATGAATACGCAACAACAAATAATTTTAAAACTATCGTGAAAAAACTACAAGATTTACTGTATGGTGTCGCGATAGAGCGTATTGTGGGGAGTACCGCTATTGCAGTAAAAGCAATTGAATTTGACAGCAGAAAAGTCGAAAAAGAATCGCTTTTTGTAGCCCAAAAAGGGGTGATTTCTGACGGGCATGATTTTATTTCAAGTGCCATCACCAAGGGTGCTGTGGCAATAATTTGTGAGGAATTGCCAGAAGTATGTACCCCTGGAGTAGTGTATGCCGTAGTAGAGAATGCTTCCAAAGCACTGGGACAAATGGCGGCTAATTTTTATGACACTCCCTCAAAAAAACTCACTTTAGTCGGGATTACAGGAACCAATGGAAAAACGACTATTGCGTCATTGCTTTATGAACTCTATAGTGCATTAGGCTATCCCTGCGGATTGATTTCCACTGTAAAAATTGCATATTCTAATAAAGTATGGGACAACTCCCACACTACTCCCGATGCACTGACCTTGAACAAGCATTTGGCTGACATGATTGAAGCGGGGGTGTCCTATTGTTTTATGGAGGTCTCTTCCCATGGGATTGCTCAGCACAGAACCACAGGACTCACTTTTGCCGGAGGAGTTTTTACGAATTTGACTCACGACCATTTAGATTATCATGGTGACTTTAAGACCTACCGCGATATCAAAAAACTTTTTTTTGATCAATTGCCCCATACGGCTTTTGCTTTGACAAATCTCGATGATAAAAACGGCCTCTTTATGCTTCAAAATTCTAAGGCCAAAAAGTATTCCTACGCCTTGAAGCAGCATGCAGATTTTAAAGCTCAAATATTGGAATGCGAATTTTCTGGAATGCTTTTAAAAGTACAAGACCAAGAGGTTTGGACGAGTCTGGTAGGGGAATTCAATACTCAAAATTTGCTGGCTGTTTATGCGGTTGCCGAACTGCTTGGAGCAACTGCTCTTGAGGTGCTTAAACAGCTGAGTTTGCTAAAGCCCATACGCGGAAGGTTTGAAACGTTTCAAGCAAACGATCATATTACCGTTGTCATCGACTATGCGCATACGCCAGATGCCCTCGAAAATGTGCTGGACACCATCAATAAGATTCGAACCAAAAACGAAACCCTCATTACGGTAGTGGGTTGTGGAGGCAATCGGGATAGAGAAAAACGACCCCTAACAGGAAAAAAAGCAGCAGCACTCAGTGATAAAGTGATTTTCACTTCAGACAATCCTCGGGATGAAAACCCTACCCAAATAATCTCAGAGATCATGGAAGGAGTGGCCCCAGAAGATTTTAGAAAGGTGCTCAAAGTAACGGATCGAGAAGAAGCGATTGCTGTTGCAGGTAACCTCACTAAGCCCGGAGATATCGTACTCATAGCAGGCAAGGGGCATGAGACCTATCAAGAAATTGAGGGGAAAAAGATCCCTTTTGATGATATGCAAATTGCACAAAAAATATTTTTAAACTCCAAAGCCTAATGCTCTATTATTTATTTGAATTTTTAGAACAACAGTATGAATTTCCAGGGGCAAGTGTGTTCCAATACATTTCGTTTAGGGCAGCTGTTGCCGTAATTTTTTCTCTGGGCTTTTCTTTGATTTCAGGCAAAAGACTCATTGCCTTTTTAAAGCGAAAGCAAATAGGGGAGTCGGTTCGAGATTTGGGTTTAAAGGGTCAAAAAGAAAAAGAAGGGACCCCCACCATGGGCGGGATTATCATCATTCTCAGCACCCTTCTCCCTGTTTTTCTTTTGGCGCGCCTTGATAATATTTACATCCTATTACTCATTTTCAGCATGTTGTGGATGGGCATGGTAGGCTGGTTAGATGACTATATAAAAATATTCAAAAAAAATAAAGACGGATTAAAAGGAACGTTCAAGGTATTGGGGCAGTTGGTGCTAGGCGCTCTTGTCGGGGCAACCCTCTTTTTTCATCCTGAGGTAACCGTAAGAACAGAAGTGCAGCCTTTGGTCCAAACCGTTGAAGCAGGTACAATCGCAAATACAAAAACGGAAAATGTAAAAGCTACCATTACGACCATCCCATTGGTTAAAAACAACGAGTTTGACTACCATTGGCTCATCGGATGGATGGGAATTCCTAACGGAAGTTATACGTGGCTTGTTTTTATACCTATTGTCATTTTTATTATCACAGCAGTATCTAATGGCGCTAATTTAACAGACGGTATTGACGGTCTAGCCGCGGGCACCTCTGCAATCATCGTATTTGCTTTAGGCGTCTTTGCTTGGGTGTCTGGAAATATCAACTTTGCCTCTTATCTCAACATTATGTACATCCCCAATGTAGGGGAGTTGGTCGTTTTTATTGCTGCATTTTTAGGTGGGCTTATCGGATTTTTATGGTACAATACCTTCCCCGCCACCGTCTTTATGGGCGACACAGGCAGTTTGTCAATAGGGGCTGTAATATCAGTACTAGCGGTAATCGTGCGCAAAGAATTGTTAATTCCACTGCTGTGTGGGGTCTTTTTTATTGAAACGCTTTCTGTGATTTTACAGGTAAGTTATTTTAAATATACCCGATCAAAAACAGGGGTTGGCCAGCGTATTTTTAAAATGGCTCCTTTGCATCACCACTTTCAAAAGGCTGGATTTCATGAGAGTAAAATCGTGGCTCGATTTTGGATTTTCGGAATCATTCTCGCCGTGCTAAGTATCGTAACCTTAAAACTTCGATAATGAAAGAAAAATTGGTTGTTTTAGGTGCAGGAGAAAGTGGAGTCGGCGCGGCACTACTGGGTAAGAAAAAAGGTTTTGATGTGTTTTTATCTGATGCCAATGAAATTCCAGTATCGCTTCAAAACCTTTTAAACGAAAAAGGGATTGTATGGGAATCAGGACAGCATTCTCTAGCCTCTATGGAAGGGGCCTCGTTAGCTGTAAAAAGCCCCGGAATACCTGGGAATATTCCTTTACTAGAACAGTTAAAAGCCAAGGGAACCCGAATCATTTCTGAAATTGAATTTGCAGCGCAATCTACTTCTGCTACCCTTATTGGAATCACGGGGACCAACGGTAAGACCACAACCACTATGATGACCTACGAAATTCTAAAAAATGCAGGATTGAACGTGGGACTGGCTGGAAATATAGGTTCAAGCTTTGCCAAACAAGTAGCCGAGGAAACGTTTGAGTTTTACGTTTTAGAAATCAGCAGTTTTCAATTGGACGATATTGATCAATTTGCCCCTCACATTGCACTCATTACCAACATTACTCCTGATCATTTAGATCGATACCATTACAGTTTTGAGTCGTATATACAGGCCAAGTTAAAAATCACTGAAAATCAAACCTCAAAAAACTTTTTTCTGTTCAATACCGATGATGAAGTATTGGTAGATGCGTTAAAAAAACAAAAAACAAACGCCCAAAAAATTTCCTTCGGAAGTACCCCGTCCGAGGCTACAGCCTCTTATTTAGAAAACAATCAACTCATTATTAAAAATCAAAAACAAACCACTATGATACCATCAGTTGAATTTCCATTTTCAGGTAGGCATAATTTACTGAATGCCCTAGCAGCAGCCACCGTTGGAAATCTGTTGTCCATCAATAAAGAATCCATCCGTGAGAGTTTAACCCATTTTAAAGGGGCTCCCCATCGAATGGAAAACGTATTGACCATCCAACGGGTGCAGTATGTTAATGATTCCAAAGCAACCAACATCAACGCAACCTATTTTGCTTTGGAGAGCATCCAGACTCCATTGATTTGGATTGTAGGAGGTGTAGACAAAGGGAACGACTACATGACCCTCTTGCCTTTGGTTCGAAAAAAAGCCAAAGCCATCATCTGTTTAGGAGTAGACAACTCCAAGTTGAGAGACGCTTTCGAAGGGATCAGTGATGTGTTTATGGAGACCGAATCCATGACGGAAGCAGTAAAAATTGCACACAAATTAGCTGAACCCAAAGACACGGTTCTTTTATCGCCAGCCTGTGCAAGTTTTGATTTATTTAAAAATTACGAAGATCGAGGAGATCAATTTAAAGCAGCGGTTAGAAATTTATAGAGCATGTTTCAGTTACTAAAAGGAGATAAAGTTTTATGGGTCATCTTAGCCTTATTGGCCCTATTTTCTTTTTTACCTGTCTTTAGTGCCAGTTCAAATTTGGTATATGTTGTCGGTAAAGGAACACCCTGGGGCTATCTGGTCAAACATTTTGTGATTTTAGTAATTGGATTTGTATTGATGTATTCCGTACATAAAATTCCTTTCCATTATTTTAAGGGGATATCAATCCTGATGTTGCCTGTTGTCCTCCTTTTGTTGATTTACACAGCCAGTCAAGGAACGGTGATCGAGGGAGCCAATGCGAGCCGTTGGGTGAAAATTCCTTTCATCGGATTGAGCTTTCAAACTTCGACGCTAGCTTCTGTCGTGCTTATGGTTTTTACGGCAAACCATTTATCTAAACCTAAGTTGAGGGAGATTAAGTTTACAAAATCTTTGCTTCAATTGTGGCTTCCTGTATTCTCGGTAGTACTGCTTATTTTTCCATCCAACTTATCTACGGCCGCCCTTTTGTTTGCCATGGTTTTAATTTTGGCATTTGTGGCACACTATCCGTTACGGTATTTAGTAACGATTTGTGGTATGGGCATGCTTGCCGTACTGCTCTTTTTTTTACTGGTAAAAGCCTTTCCGGGTCAATTTCCCAATCGAATTGATACGTGGGTCAGTCGAATAGAAAATTTTAGTAGTGGACAAAGTGAGGACGGAAATTATCAAGTAGCTCGAGCGAAAACCGCCATAGTAAGCGGAAAAATATTTGGTCTTGGCGCTGGAAAAAGTCGTATGAAAAATTTCTTGCCTCAAAGTTCTTCTGATTTTATTTATGCAATTATCGTAGAAGAGTTTGGACTGGTAGGAGGAATTGGGTTGATACTCTTATATTTGCTACTGCTTTTTAGAATTGTGGTCATTGCCCACAATACCAATAATTTGTTTGGAAAGTTAACCGTAGTGGGCCTTGGAATTCCCATTATTTTTCAAGCCTTTATCAATATAGGGGTGGCCCTTCAAGTGCTTCCTGTTACCGGCCAAAACCTTCCCATGATCAGCAGTGGAGGAACATCAGCATGGATGACCTGTATCGCTATGGGAATCATACTAAGCGTAAGTGTGAAAAGATCAGAAGCAGAAGCGGAGGCTCAACAAAACGAATCAGAAACAACTACTAATCCAATACAGATCTTAAGTGAAACCCATTATTAGACTTATTATTTCTGGAGGAGGTACGGGAGGACATATATATCCAGCCTTAGCTATTGGAATGCAAATTAAAAAGCAAGTTCAGGATGTTGATCTTCTTTTTGTAGGAGCTAAAGGCAAAATGGAAATGGAAAAAGTACCGAAGGCAGGTTTTCCTATTAAAGGGCTTTGGATTAGTGGCTTTCAGAGATCTCTATCCCTAAAGAATTTACTTTTTCCGCTAAAACTTATGGTAAGTTTAATCCAAGCCTACAGCATGATCAAGCAATTCAAACCCAATCTTGTTGTGGGTACTGGAGGCTTTGCCAGTGGTCCCGTGTTGCAAATGGCACAGTGGTTAAAGATTCCTACGGTAATTCAAGAACAAAATTCATATCCAGGGGTTACCAACAAAGTATTGAGTAAAAAGGCAGATTTGATTTGTGTGGCCTTCGAAGGTATGGAGCGCTATTTCCCTCCAAAAAAAATATGCATTACAGGAAACCCCATCCGAGCCATGATTTCAGAAACCTTACCAGCTGCCCAAGCAAAAGCTTTTTTTGAATTAAATCCTAACAAGCAAACATTGGCAATCATAGGGGGAAGTCTTGGAGCCAGAAGAATAAATGAATTAATCGCCAGTCAGCTTGATTTTATCCAGAGTCTTGACCTCCAGCTGCTATGGCAATGTGGAGAGCTTTACTACGACCAATATAAAAGCCTTGCAAACGAAGGAGTAGTAATTCAGCCCTTTGTGTATGAGATGCAACAATTTTATGCGGCTTCAGACTTTATCATTTCAAGGGCAGGTGCAGGAAGTCTCTCTGAATTGAGTTGTGTAGCGAAGCCCTTAGTGCTCATTCCTTCACCCAATGTGACTGCCAATCATCAATATCACAATGCGCATGCCTTAGAGAAAAAAGGAGCTGCTTATGTGATTGAAGAAAAAAATCTCAAGGGGTCTTTTGAAGCGGTTCTACAAGAATTAGTTACTGATGAAGAGGTACAACAAAGAATGAAAAAAGCATTGCAGGCACTTGCCAAGCCAGACGCTGCAGAGTCTATTGTAAACCATATGCTAACACTGGTATGAGTCAACAAGGGCAGACCTTTTATTTTATAGGCATAGGAGGCGTGGGAATGTCAGCCTTAGCACGTTTGTGCACGCTACAGGGGCATAGGGTTTTTGGATACGACAGAGTACGTTCTGCCGTTACGGCAAACTTAGAAAAAGAAGGAATTTCTATTCGGTATACCGAGGAACTTGAGGACTTACCTAAGGAGGTACACCATAGGCAAACGCAAATTATTTATACCGCAGCTGTTCCCCCCACGAATAAGCAATTGAGTTATTTTATTGCACAGGGCTACACCGTTAAGAAGCGGGCCCTGTTTATGGCAGAATTATGTGCTCAAAAAACCACCCTTGCCGTTGCAGGTACCCATGGTAAAACGACTACTTCGGCTTTTTTAACCCATATTTTTTCCTACACCAATCAATCCTTTACCTCAATAATGGGTGGATTTTTTCAAGACCATCCTTCCAATCTTATTCGAACGGGAGAAGAGTTTATGTTGGTGGAAGCAGACGAGTACGACCGTTCTTTTTTACATCTTCACCCTTCCATCGGGGCCATAACTTCAATGGATTCTGACCATCTAGACATCTACCAAACCCCGGAGGCATTTGAGGCAGCTTTTGTGAGCTTCTCCTCGCAAATTCAGCAGCAGTTGATCGTAGCCTACGGCTTGCCTTTGGAGGGATTGACCTATGGAGTTAATGTAGCGGCTGATTATCGAATTTACAATGTAAAGTTGTTGGCTGAGGGATATGAATTTGACTTGTCTACTCCTACCGAAGTGTTTCATCAGCTTAGATTAAATCAATTAGGAGCCCACAATCTATCTAATGTACTGTGTGCTTTGGCAATGGCCGATCAAGCAAAACTTTCCATGCAAAAAGCCGTGGCGTCCTTACCCTCTTTTCCGGGCGTACATCGTAGAATGAATTTGTTTCGATGGAACAATAAATGCTTGGTCGACGATTATGCACACCATCCCACTGAAATAAAAAGTGTACTAGATACCTTAAACGCCTTTTATCCTGGAGAGCGGAAAGGGGTAATTTTTCAGCCCCATTTGTTTTCAAGAACACGAGATTTTTATTCAGGTTTTTTAGAGGTTTTGGCGGAATTTGATGAGGTTGTCTTGTTGGATATTTATCCAGCACGAGAGTTGCCCATTGAAGGTGTTAGCTCGGAAAGAATGTTAATGGATCTTAAACACGAGTGTAAAAAATGGATCCAAAAAGAACAAATAGCGGATACAATCCAAGCGAGTAGGGCAAGTGTTTTTGCGCTTTTAGGGGCTGGGGATATCGGCGAAGAAATTCAAGTATTAAAATCTCAAATACGATCCAATGAAAACGTATAAAGCATTGATTTTTTTATTCAGTATGCTCTTTCTTATGGGCGGACTTTTCTGGTTTTCACATTATAAAAATGGTGCTAGAGAGGTAAGTGAAATTGAAATTTCTTTTACGCAACCTGCCCTGCTTTTAGACCCTCTTTTGGTTAATAAATTGTTAACACAAAACTTAGCAACCCATTCAAATTTGCTTCAAGAAAGTTTAGATTTGAATATGCTCGAAACCCAGTTAAAACGTACGCCAGAGGTCCAAAATATAGAAGTGTTTAAGCTTCCTCAGGGCGGATTGGCTGTTGAGTTGACCGAGCGAAAACCCTTGTTTGAAATCATTTCTGACCAACATTTTTTTGGGGATGCTACGGGTGTTCCGTTTGCCTTTCAAGAAATAGATACGTTGCGTTTGCCCATTTTTAAAACGGATAGCATTTCCACCTCATTGATTCCTGTTGCCGACCTGATTGCCAAACTAAAAAATGATTCCCTTTTAGCAGTGGAATTGAAAGAAGTCAGCATACGCAATAATCAATACACACTGCAGTTGCATTCCTTTCCTTTTGACGTGGTTTTGGGAGATTCAACCCAGCTTGGTAAAAAACTTGAAAAACTAAAAATATTTTGTGCTTTTCAAACCGCTCAAGACAGTTTAAAAGGCTATGATAAAATTAACTTAAGCTACGAAAAACAAGTCGTAGCCACATCACTCTAGATTATGGAAAATTCAAATATTTCAGTAGGATTAGACATCGGAACAACAAAAATTGTTGCTTTAGTCGGTAAAAAAAATGAATTCAATAAAGTTGAAATTCTAGGCGTTGGAAAATCCAAAAGTCTTGGAGTGCATCGGGGGGTAGTCAATAATATCACCCAAACCATCCAATCCATTCAGCATGCCGTAGACGATGCCAAACTGAATTCTGGTCACGATATTTCAGATGTGGTAGTGGGTATAGCGGGTCAACACATTCGAAGCATTCAGCACAGCGATTACATCACTCGTGAACATCCAGAGGAGGTGATCAGTGAAGAGGATATCCAAGAATTAATTCAGCAAGTGTACAAGCTTGTTATGCTGCCCGGGGAAGAAATTATCCACGTACTGCCCCAAGAATACAAAGTAGATGGTCAAGCAGAAATTAAAGAGCCCGTAGGTATGCACGGCGGACGTCTGGAAGCCAATTTTCATGTGGTGGTGGGTCAGGTTTCTTCGATTAAAAATATTGGGAGATGTATCAAAAGCGCTGGTTTGAATATGGCCAATATTACCCTGGAACCTTTGGCTTCCTCAGAGGCTGTGTTGAGTTTTGAAGAAAAAGAGGCAGGGGTAGCTCTGATTGATATTGGTGGGGGTACAACCGATTTAGCCATTTTTAAAGACGGAATTATTAGGCATACAGCGGTCATCCCATTCGGAGGGAATGTCGTGACAGAAGACATCAAAGAGGGGTGCTCGATTATCGAGAAGCAGGCTGAATTACTAAAAGTTAAATTTGGATCGGCTTGGCCTGGGGAAAATAAGGAAACGGAAATTGTTTCTATTCCGGGTCTTAGAGGAAGAGACCCCAAAGAAATTTCCCTAAAAACACTTTCTAAAATCATCAATGCTCGTGTGGTAGAAATCATTGAGCAAGTCTATGTAGAAATCAAAAACTACGGACACAACGAACAAAAGAAGAAATTAATAGCAGGGATAGTTTTGACCGGTGGGGGAAGTCAACTCAAACATTTAAAACAGCTGGTAGAATACATCACAGGGATGGATACGCGTGTCGGTTATCCAAGTGAGCACCTGGCTGGAAACACCCAAGAAGCGGTGTCGAGTCCCTTATTTGCAACTTCTGTAGGCCTTTTAATGAGTGCCCTAGAAGGAGATATGATAGCTGTGGAATCTTCAAAAACTACTGAAAAAACCCCTACAGAAGAGGAAAATGAACAGCCTACAGAAGTTACTGTAAAGCGAAAATCAATATTTGATCGCTTTGGAGAGAAATTGAAAGAATTTTTAGATAATGCATAATTAGTATTCACTATGGATCAAGAAGAAACGAAAGGAATCAGCTTTGATTTACCAAAAAATCGCAGTAATGTCATCAAGGTCATGGGCGTCGGTGGCGGTGGAAGCAATGCGATCAATTATATGTTCCAACAAGGAATAAAAGGGGTTGATTTCATCATAAGCAATACGGATGCTCAGGCGCTAGCCGAAAGTGGGGTTCCTACAAAAATTCAACTGGGAGCCAGCCTTACAGAAGGACTAGGGGCAGGAGCCAATCCTGAGATCGGAGCAAAGGCAGCTCAGGAAAGTCATGAAGAGATTCACAATGTACTATCGACTCAAACCAAAATGATTTTTATCACTGCGGGTATGGGGGGCGGAACAGGAACCGGAGCAGCTCCTATCATTGCCCAAATGGCAAAATCTATGGATATACTTACGGTAGGGATCGTAACCATGCCGTTTCAATTTGAAGGAAAATTGCGCTTAGAACAAGCCCAAAGAGGTTTAGAGAAAATAAAAAGCGCTGTGGATGCCCTTATTGTTATCAATAATAATAAACTCCGAGAGGTGTACGGTAACCTCGGATTTAAGGCAGGTTTTGCCAAAGCAGATGAAGTCTTGGCTACTGCCGCGCGAGGTATTGCAGAAGTAATCACCCATCATTATACCCAAAACATTGATTTAAAAGACGCCAAAACCGTCTTGACTAATTCTGGAACAGCCATCATGGGATCTGGCACAGCCTCAGGGAGTAACCGAGCCCAAGAGGCCATCGTGAAAGCCTTAGACTCTCCGCTGCTGAACGACAATAAAATTACCGGCTGTAAAAACGTTTTATTGCTTATCGTATCAGGTTCTGACGAGATTACCATCGATGAAATTGGAGAAATCAACGACTACATTCAAACCGAAGCAGGTAACCATACCAATATCATCATGGGAGTAGGTGAAGACGAAAGCCTGGGCAATGAAGTTTCCGTTACCGTTATTGCTACTGGATTTGGTCAAGAACAACAGAATGAAATCTCAAATACTGAGGCAAAAAAAATCATTCACTCGCTTGAGGACGAACAAAAAGTTGTGCATGATTTGAGTGATAAAACCATGGAGTCTGCTACCATACCATCGAACGAGCCTGAAATGCCCCAAGAGGCTCCCCAATTTGAAAGGGATCAACCGGCGGCCCCTTTTCAAAATGAAAACCCACTTATCCAAATGAATGCCTTACTCGAGGAGTTGGAAGTGGAATATGAGGTGGTCTCTTATACAGACGAAACCGTAGAGGAGTCCGAGACTCCTGCCTTTGAGCTCAATGAGACTCGATTAGAAGAAACTCCTGTTCCTGAAGCAATCCAGTTTGTTGTTTCAGAGTTTGAGGAAGAGGAGGATGTGGAATCCCATATTCATGAAGAACCTAGCGCGGAAAGGGAGCCTGAGGAGTTTGTTTTTGAAACCAATTCAATAGAGGACAGTACTCAAGAGGAGCCAATTGAACTCGAGGAGGAAGAAACCGAAGAGCCCGTTCTTGGGTTTGAATTGAAAGCTTCTTTTTTTGAAGAAGAGGAAGTGCATGAGAATAGGGAATTTGAAGTTCAACCCCTAGCTGCTGAAGCAGAATCAGAATTTATTTTTAATGAAATTGAGGTTCAGGATCATTTTCAAATGGAGGTTGTAGATCCGGAGCTTGTAGCTCCAGAGAGCCAAATGCAAATGGAATTTGAAATGCCTCTGCCTCCAAAAGAGGAAGCAGATCAAACCGCTGTAGCCCTCGAAGAATTGGAAGAGGCGCCATTGGAAGACAAAGCGGTTAAGGAATTTGACGAAGCGGCTTTAGAAATAAAATTTGAAGTTAAAAGTCTAGACGATGAAGTTAAGGGAGAAACCACCGACCAAGAATCGGCCAAAGAACTCGCTGCAAAAGTTGAAAACAAAGCAGGAGAAGATCCCTTCGAACAATCCATAGAGCAAACGCTTGCAGCTCAAAATGAAAAACGAAAGGAACATTTAAAAGCTTTTAATCACAAATTCACGCATCATTTGCAACGGGTAGACGACCTAGAGAAACAACCTGCTTACAAAAGGCAGGGCCTCGATTTGGATACCGACTTACCAGCGGCACCTTCAAGAACCACTTTGGATACAGATACCAATGATGATTTGCAAATGCGTTCGAACAATTCTTTTTTACACGATAACGTCGATTAAAAACCACAACTATGGGAGCACTGAGTACGCTTACTGAAGAAATGAAAAATGCCATGCGCGCTAAAGACAGCCTCAAGCTCGAATCCTTGAGGGCGATAAAATCTGCTGTGTTATTGGCTCAAACTTCCAGCGGAGGTTCTGGAGAATTAAGTGATGAGGAGGAGATTCAATTATTGCAACGGTTGGTAAAGCAGCGAAGAGACAGTGCGGCCATTTTCAGAGATCAAAATCGCCCGGATTTGGCAGAACCAGAGGAGGCTCAAGCAGAAATTATTGCTGCATTCCTCCCCGCTCAGTTGACCAATGAGGAGCTGGCTGCCGCTGTGCAATCAATTATTACTACCACAGCTGCCTCAGGAATGCAAGATATGGGTAAGGTAATGGGCATGGCCTCCAAACAATTGGCAGGTAAAGCAGATGGAAAGAGAATAGCCGACACGGTTAAGAAAATACTGGGCTCTTAAAGCCATAATTCTGAGCCTCTTTGGCTTTCACATTTTCTGCAAATCGTTTTTTTCTTCTTAGTGCTATTCAAGCGAAATTCTGTTATCGGTTTTTCAACTCCACATAAATCACATTTTCGCTTTTCCATGAGTGTACTATATTTTATTCTCTACTTTTATTCGTCTTCAAGGGCGTATAAGACATAAGCAAACTTGGTTCCTTCAGGATTCCAAGAGGGTACATTTATTGTTCCTTGACCTCCGTAAAAAGCAGGGGTTAAATCCTCGACTTTTTTTGTTGTCAGATCCAATAAACGCAATTTTACCTCTTTTCCAAAGGGGTGTTGTTGTGCTTGATCCTTTACATAACTGATTAAAACTGCATTTTTATTATGGGGAGCAATATGGGCAAACCAGTTGGAATAAGCATCAAAGGTCATTTGCTCCTGATGCGATCCGTCGGGGTGCATTCTCCAAATTTGCATTTTACCTGATCGGTAGGAGTTGAAGTAGATGTATTGTCCGTCTGGGCTGTACTCTGGACCATCGTCTAAACCTGCTGCAGTAGTCAGTCTAATTTCTTCTCCACCGTCAGCGTTCATTTTGTATACATCATAATTTCCATTTCGCTCGGCACAATAAACAATGTATTTGCCGTCTGGAGAAACCCCATGCCAATACGAGGGATTTAGAGGCGTAAGCAGTTTAGGCTCCCCACCGTTCAATGGAACTTTGTAGATAAAGGAACTGTGTTCGTCAATTTCATTTTTACCGCTTGAAAAAAATAAGGTTCTCCCATCAAATGAAATTCCGTGGTCGTTATTACACTTTTCTAAAGTACCCGTATCTACGATGTCTTGTCGTTCTCCCTCTAACGAATATTTTTCAATTTTTCCATTGCTATTGATCAGCAAATAGGTGCCATTGGTAGCCCAATTGGGCGCTTCAAAGTGACGGTTTTCACGCGTAAGTAAACTAGACTCCTTGGTAATCATGTCGTAGATATAGAGTGAACTAATCACTTTTTTACCCTCAGGAATTTGAG
>JALQVM010000023.1 GCA_023263685.1 Flavobacteriaceae bacterium
GTCGGAAATACGCAAAGTGTCGACGGGGACTTTTCGGATAAATCCCGTTCTGGAAGTGATCTCTTTTTGATGAAATTTACTTCAGAAGCCACTTTGGAGTGGACAAAAACCTATGGAGGTTCAGGGGACGACAGAGGGCACGGTGTGGTTCAGTTGGAAGATGGAGGCTATGCTGTTGTAGGCTACAGTCAAAGTAGTGATGGAGATGCAACAACAAATGAGGGGCAACACGATAATTGGGTGTTTAGAACAGATTCGGTAGGGAATATCATCTGGCAAAAAAGTTTTGGTTTTTTGGGACATGATCACGCCTATAACATTATTGCTACTACAGACGGAGGCTTGTTTTTTAATGGTTTTTTGGATGTTACTTCTGCTGGGGGTGCAGGAGAAGTAGGAAAACAAAGCGCAAAGGGATTGAGGCATGGTGTGGGTGAATTTTGGTGTCACAAAATAGATCTAAACGGAACAATACAATGGAGTAGGTATTTTGGAGGAACTAACAACGACCGATCGTATGACGCCCTGGAGACCACAGCAGGAAATTTTGTCTTAGTCGGAAGTTCGGAAAGTCAAGATTTTGACATCTCCAATCCTAAGGGGAGTTATGACATTTGGATCGTTAGTTTAGATTCAAAGGGGAACCTACTTTGGGAATATTCTTTAGGCGGTAGCGAATACGATATTGGAAAATCCTTGATTGAAACCCAGAATGGAGAACTTCTTATTGTTGGTCAAAGCTACAGTGAGGATAAAGACATCCAAAATCCATTAGGTTCCTCCGATGGAATACTCGCCCGGATGTCTTCTCAAGGAGAGCTGAAGGCCCTACAGAATTTTGGAGACAGTGGATTCGATACACTTACTGATGTGATTGAAAGACCAGATGGCACCCTGGTGCTGCTGGGCAACAGCAGTTCCTCGGCGGAGGAATCAGAAGCCATGGACAATGATGTTATTCTATACTACACCCTACCCAATGGGGATTTAATAAGTTCTCATCGACTTTCCGGACAAGGGCTGGATCTTGGAGAAAAAATAGCAATTACGGAAACTGGCAAAATACTGGTGGTCGGAAGTACCGAAAGCAATTCTGGTCAATTTGAAAATACCCAAGGAAGCAAGGATCTTTTTCTTGCCATTTGGAATTAATTCCTTCAATAGCACATAGTTTAAAACAATAGTAAGTAGCTGTAAATCTTTATAAATACGCTATATTTGCATATTATTTAGATTAATTCTTTATTAGATGATAAAGGTTGCTAAAACAGCGAAAGAAAAAGTTGAAATGCTCATGAAAGAAGAGGGCTTCAACCCCTCCCAAGATTATGTTCGTGTGGGCGTAAAAAGTGGGGGTTGTTCGGGGCTTTCCTACGATCTGAAATTCGATCGTACACTTCAGAGCGACGACAAACTTTTCGAGGACAACGAGGTCAGAATTTTAGTAAACAAAAAAAGCCTACTCTACTTGATCGGCACTACGCTCGAGTATTCTGGTGGACTCAATGGAAAAGGCTTTGTGTTCAACAATCCTAATGCGCAACGGACATGTGGCTGCGGGGAAAGCTTTTCGTTATAAACAAAGAAAATGGCGTATACTGAAGAAGAATTAAAAAAAGAATTAGAAACCAAAGAATACGAATACGGTTTCTATACGGATATCGATTCAGACACTTTTCCAAGGGGTTTGAACCCAGAGATCATTAGAAAAATTTCTGAAAAAAAGGGCGAGCCCCAATGGATGACCGATTGGCGCTTAAAAGCCTTCGAATCTTGGTCTGAAATGGAAGAACCCGAATGGGCTAACGTCAATTATACCAAGCCTGACCTCCAAAATATTTCTTACTACTCAGCCCCTAAATCAAAACCCAAATACGACAGTTTGGATGAGGTTGATCCGGAATTACTCAAGACCTTTGAAAAGCTTGGAATATCGTTAGAAGAACAAAAGAAGCTCGCAGGTGTTGCGGTTGATATCGTGATGGACTCCGTTTCTGTAGCGACTACCTTTAAAGAAACATTGGCTGAAAAGGGAATTATTTTTTGCTCTATTTCAGAAGCAATTAAAGAACATCCTGAGCTGGTTAAAAAATACATTGGTAGCGTGATCCCTCCCAAAGACAATTATTACGCTGGGCTTAACAGTGCTGTTTTTACCGACGGTTCGTTTTGCTACATACCTAAAGGCGTTCGCTGTCCCATGGAATTGTCTACCTACTTTAGAATCAATCAAGCAGGGACAGGCCAGTTTGAAAGGACTCTGGTAATCGCTGACGAAGGTAGTTATGTTAGTTATCTGGAGGGGTGTACTGCACCTTCAAGAGATGAAAACCAACTTCATGCAGCCGTGGTAGAACTCATAGCTCTAGACGATGCGGAGATCAAATATTCTACCGTACAAAACTGGTTTCCAGGAGATAAAGAGGGCAAAGGAGGCGTTTTTAATTTCGTTACGAAACGTGGAATTTGTCACGAACGTTCTAAAATATCTTGGACGCAAGTAGAGACGGGATCTGCGGTTACTTGGAAATACCCTTCGTGTATTTTAAAAGGGAACGATTCGGTTGGTGAATTTTACTCCATAGCAGTGACCAACAATTTTCAGCAAGCGGATACAGGAACGAAAATGATTCATCTGGGAAAAAACACCAAGAGTACCATCATTTCTAAAGGAATTTCCGCAGGGAAATCCCAAAACAGCTATCGAGGGTTGGTTCAAGTAGGAGCTAGAGCTAAAAATGCTAGAAACTTTTCTCAATGTGATTCCCTTCTTATGGGGAACGATTGCGGAGCTCATACCTTTCCTTACATAGAGGCTAAAAATAACTCTGCACAAATTGAACACGAAGCCACCACAAGTAAAATTGGAGAGGATCAAATTTTTTATTGCAACCAAAGGGGGATTGACACCGAAAAGGCAATCGCTTTAATCGTAAACGGATTCAGTAAAGAAGTGCTCAATAAACTCCCAATGGAATTTGCTGTAGAGGCACAAAAATTATTAGAAATCTCCTTAGAGGGATCAGTAGGTTAAAAAAATAAGTATGTTAACAATAGAAAATTTACACGCCCAAGTCGAAGGGAAAGCGATTCTAAAAGGAATTGATCTTGATGTAAAAGCGGGTGAAGTACACGCAATAATGGGACCCAACGGTTCAGGTAAAAGTACACTTTCCTCTCTTATAGCAGGAAATGAAGATTATGAAGTGACTCAAGGGAAAATAATACTCAAAGGGAAGGATTTATCAGAGATGGATGCTGAAGAACGCGCCCATGAAGGAATTTTTCTTTCTTTTCAATACCCGGTCGAGATTCCCGGGGTTTCTGTCACGAACTTTATCAAGACGGCCCTCAATGCGAACAGAAAAGCCAAAGGCTTGGAAGACATGCCAGCAAGTGAATTGCTCAAAAAAATTAGAGAAAAAGCCAAGCTTTTGGAAATCGACTCTAAGTTTTTATCCCGCTCCTTAAACGAAGGGTTTTCTGGAGGAGAAAAAAAACGCAACGAAATTTTTCAAATGGCGATGTTGGAACCGGCACTATCTATACTAGATGAAACCGATTCAGGACTCGACATCGATGCGCTAAAAATCGTTGCCAATGGGGTAAACAAGCTCAAAAGTAAAGACAATGCCATCATTGTGATAACCCACTATCAGAGGCTATTGGATTATATCGTGCCGGATTTTGTTCACGTACTTTTTGACGGTAAAATTGTAAAATCGGGCACCAAGGAGCTTGCCCACGAATTGGAAGCCAAAGGATACGATTGGATTAAAGATTTAGCGTCTCATGGAGTTTAAAGAAAAATTGATTTCATCTCATCTCGCTTTTGAAGAAGACCTCTATCAAAACGACCGTGTTGCGCAAGCCAGAGCTTCGGCACTAAAAGTTTTTGAAGAAAAAGGGTTTCCTTCCAAAAAGGAAGAGGCCTGGAAATACACTTCCTTAGAAGCCCTCATTCAAAAGGATTACGCCCTTTTTCCGAAATCCGAAAGCAGTATAGAGCTCAATGAGGTAAAAAAATACTTTTTATACGATACCGATACCTATAAAGTAATTTTTATCGATGGTGTATACAGCCCTTTTTTATCCAATACAACACACGATGGACTCGATGTATGTTTGATGTCAGCGGCACTTTCAAAGCCGAAATACAGGCAACTGATCGACACGTATTTCAATAAAATTGCCCCGGAAGACGATAGCATGACGGCACTCAACACCTCCTACGCTAAGGAGGGAGCCTATATCTACATTCCCAAAAGTGTGGTTGCAGAAAAACCAATTGAAATCATTCATTTTTCTTCTGGTAATGAAACTGCTTTATGGTTGCAACCTCGAAATTTAATCGTAGTAGATGAAAATGCCCAGGTTCAAATCATTGAACGTCATCAAAGCCTGAAAGAGCATCCGGTAGTCACCAATTCTGTGACTGAAATTTATGTGCACCAAAGCGCCTTTTTGGATTACTACAAGTTGCAGAATGACCTTCCCTCTGCTTCTTTGATTGACAATACGTTTATCGTTCAAGAAAAAAACAGTCATGCCAGTGTGCATACCTTTTCTTTAGGGGGTAAATTGATACGGAATAACCTTCGCTATTTTCATAAAGGCGAACATATATTATCTACCCTTAAAGGAGTTACCATCCTACACGACAAACAACATGTAGATCACGCAACATTGGTGCATCACGCTCAACCCAATTGTGAAAGTCATCAAGATTATAAAGGGATTTTTGCGGAGCGTTCGGAAGGGGTATTCAACGGTCAAATACTCGTGGATAAAATTGCCCAAAAAACAAATGCATTTCAACAGAACAACAACATCCTTTTGGATGACAAGGCTACGGTAAATACGAAGCCTCAGTTGGAAATTTTTGCGGATGATGTTAAATGTTCTCACGGATGTACCATCGGACAATTAGATGAAGAAGCCTTGTTCTATTTGAGGTCTAGAGGAATTCCGAAAAAAGAAGCCAAGGCCTTGTTGACCTATGCTTTTGCAAATAACGTATTGGAAAGTGTTCAACTGCCTTCCTTAAAAAAGCGGATCAACGGTCAAATTGCAAAAAAATTAGGAGTTAATCTTGGATTCGAGCTGTAAATGTTTGACCTAACCAAAATCCGAGCTGATTTTCCCATCCTTTCTCGTAAAGTCAATGGTCATCCTTTAGTGTATTTTGACAATGCGGCAACCTCGCAAACCCCCACCCCGGTAATTGAGGTAATAACGGACTATTACACTCGTTTGAACGCCAACATTCACCGAGGGGTGCATACCCTAAGTCAGGAGGCTACAGAAGCGTACGAAGCCGCCAGGGCTACTGTACAACATCATTTTAACGCGGCACAGGCCCATGAAATCATCCTCACGGCTGGAACCACAGAGAGTATTAACTTAATAGCTTCGGGTTATACGAGCTTGTTGACAAAAAACGACGACTTGCTGATTTCGGCTTTGGAACATCACTCCAATATCGTGCCCTGGCAAATGCTTTGCGAGCGAACAGGGGCTCAACTTAAGGTCATACCCATGACCGAAAAGGGAACCTTGGATATGGATGCCTTCACCAATCTTTTATCGTCAAAAACTGCCCTTGTTTTTGTAAATCACGTATCCAACGCTTTAGGAACAGTAAACCCGATTGAACAAATAATTCGACAGGCACATGAGGTAGGTGCGGAAGTACTCATAGACGGCGCCCAAGCCTGCCCTCATATAAAACCTGATGTTCAGGCGTTAGACGTAGATTATTATGTGACCTCTGCCCATAAATTATGCGGCCCGACAGGTGTTGGAATGCTTTACGGCAAAGAGGCTCTGCTCAATAAGTTACCTCCTTATCAAGGGGGAGGCGAGATGATTGCCACGGTTACTTTTGAAAAAACAACCTATGCTGACCTACCGCATAAATTTGAAGCGGGTACTCCAAATATAGCTGGAGGAATAGCTTTTGGGGCTGCTTTAGACTATATGAATGCCATAGGCTTTGATCAGATTGCTGCCTATGAGGCAGAGTTATTGGACTATGCGACTAAGGCACTAAAACAAATTCCTGGAGTGAGAATTTATGGAGAAGCTGAGGAAAAAACAGCTGTACTTTCATTCAATGTAGAAGGGATTCATCCCTATGACATTGGAAGTATATTGGATAAAATGGGAATTGCAGTACGCACAGGACACCATTGCGCCCAACCCATCATGGATTTTTATCAAATTCCTGGAACGGTAAGGGCCTCCTTTTCTTTTTACAACACCCAAGAGGAGATCGACCGAATGGTAGAAGCACTTCAGAAGGCCATACTCATGTTGCAATAAATTAATACATTTAAACATGGAAAGCATTGCGGAAAAACAACAAGAGATCATCGAAGAGTTTTCGTTATTTGAAGACTGGATGCAGCGCTACGAACACATGATTGATCTCGGGAAATCACTCCCACTAATAGCTGAGGAGTACAAAACAGAGGACAATATCATCAAGGGTTGCCAGAGTAAGGTATGGGTACACGCCACCTTAGAAGGCGATCAGTTGGTATTTACTGCAGACAGTGATGCAATCATCACTAAGGGGATCATAGCAATTCTAATACGTGTTTTTTCGCATCAACACCCTAAAGCCATTTTAGACGCGGATACCGATTTTATTGATCAAATTGGATTAAAAGAACATTTATCACCCACACGTGCCAACGGTTTGGTTTCAATGATCAAACAGCTTAAAATGTACGCAGTGGCTTATCAAACTCAACTGAATTAGACCCAATGTCAGACACACTCGATACCGGAGCCCTAGGCGAAAAAATTGTCAATGTTTTAAAAACCATTTACGATCCAGAAATTCCCGTTGATATTTATGAACTCGGATTGATTTATGACGTATTTGTCAATGAAGATTCAGAGGTTAAAATATTAATGACCTTAACAACCCCGAACTGCCCAGTTGCAGAATCTTTACCCATGGAGGTAGAGGAAAAAGTAAAATCTCTAGACGAAGTCAAAAGTGCTGAAGTAGAAATTACTTTTGACCCCCCTTGGACTCAAGACTTGATGAGTGAAGAAGCCAAGTTAGAATTGGGAATGCTTTAATCGATGAGTGCTGCTATAATCAATAAAGTCGCAAACAGCCCACTGGTCAATATTGATCTGGAGGATTGGACCCCTCAAGGTCCAAGGGTGGTGGTTGATTTAGCACTTTGGTTGGAGCAAGGAGTGCTTCTCAGAGAAAAACCTTTTAGAGAAGCGTTAAAGCAAGAGGACTGGAAAAAATTTCAAGAGCACTACGTGGCGATTCACTGTACTTCAGATGCCATTCTACCCGCATGGGCAGCTCTCTTAGTGACCAGTTATTTACAACCCTATGCAAAAGAGATTGTCCTGGGTACGCTGGCAGATTTAGAACGACATTTGTTTGCAAAAGTAATTGCAGAACTGGATTTAACTCCCTTTAAAAACAAGCCTTTAATGATTAAAGGATGTTCAGATCCAAACCTACCAGAGGATGCGTATATTCAATTGATCCAACGATTGCAGCCCGTTGCAAAAAGTTTATTTTACGGCGAAGCCTGTTCTTCCGTACCTTTATGGAAGGCAAAAAACAAGCGTGAAGGCTGAAACTCAAAAAATTCTAATCCTTAGCTATTACTGGCCTCCCTCAGGGGGTTCGGGGGTTCAACGCTGGATGTATTTTGCAAAATATTTAAAAGTATTGGGCTGGGAGCCTATCGTGGTGACGGTAAACGAAACGAAAGCTTCCTACCCTGTATTGGATCCGAGCTTGCAACAGGAGGTAGAAGGAATACGGACCCTTAAAACAAACACTACTGAACCTTTGCGATGGTATGCTCGCCTTACCACCGACAAAAAAACGCCAAGCTTTCCTCAGGGTGAAGTAAAAAGGGACCGTATTACAGAGAAGTTAGCAGCTTTTATCCGGGGTAATTTTTTTATTCCCGATGCCCGAAAAGGTTGGGGGCCGCATGCACTTAAAGCGGCAAAAAAAGTAATTCTTCAAGAGGGAATTACAAAAGTGATTACAACCGGCCCTCCCCATTCTACCCACTTGGTAGGCTTGCACTTAAAAAAAGAACTTGGAATCAAATGGTGGGCAGATTTTAGAGATCCTTGGACGGATATTTTCTACAATACTTTTCTCTACAGAACCGTTTATGCACGCAAAAAAGATCAAACTTTAGAAAAAGAAGTTTTACTACAAGCCGATGGGATACTGACTACTTTAGCGGGGGAATTTCATGAAAAATTACAAACCAAAGCTCCCCATCAACAATTTATAGCCCTGCCCAACGGGTTCGATGAAACGCTAATGAAGAATACCCCGGCGGCTCCTAAAAAAGCCAAATTTCATATTGTATTTACCGGTTTATTGACTCAAAATCAGGATTTTACCTCAATTGTAGAGGTGATTCATCACGTTTCTAAAAGTCATAAAATTTATTTTTCTTTGGCAGGGACAATTAACCCTAAAATCGTTTCACAGCTAAAAACTAAACTGCCAAAGGTTGCGGTAGACTTTCGGGGATATTTGTCTCACGCTCAAGCCATAGCCTTGATGAAAAGCGCAGATGTGTTGTTAAATTTTATTTTTAAAGGAGCCGAAACACAAATGATTTCGGGGAAATTATTGGAATATATGGCTACTGAAGTTCCCATAA
The DNA here is from genome assembly GCA_023263685.1 of Flavobacteriaceae bacterium. Lineage (GTDB taxonomy): Bacteria > Bacteroidota > Bacteroidia > Flavobacteriales > Flavobacteriaceae > MS024-2A. Next base: position 8,679 of record JALQVM010000023.1, read on the forward strand.
TTTCAATAGGAAATCCCAATTCCCTGTCGGGTCAATTGCTTGCCCAAGGAAGCAACTCTTGGATGATTGCTCCAGAAGACAAAAAGGAAATAGAAAAAAAATTCACCTTGCTCTTGAATCAAAAAAACACTAAAAATAAACTCCCACAGTTAAACCAATGGAGCAGAAAAGCCATTACACAGCGATTGATTGAGGAGGTATTGCTAACATCCGATTAAGCCTTCATTACAATTTGAAGCAAAGGGGGGTTACCGTACTTTTTGGAACTCAAATTCGTACACCACTAGACTGTCTTTTTCATATCCGGTTAGGGTTCTTCTGTAGTGTTCCTCAGAAAGAAATTCGTAGGTCACTTGGTATGGGTTTTTGTAGTCTTTGTTTTCAAAAATGAGTTTGTTTTCTTCCGTGAGGACGGATTTAAAAATTTTAGGATTGGCGTTTTTTATTACGCTAAAAAGAATAAGCTCTTCGTCTACTTTTAGTATCTGAGTCTTTGCTGCATAGGTGGTATCGTTTTTTTCTATGTAATATCCCTGCTGTTGCATCCAACCTTCGCTTCCCAGTTTCCATTCCTCATGCAGTTCGCCATTGAAAGCCGTTGCCCTCCATTTTCCGACAATTTTGTGTCGAGATGAAGTTGCGAAAGAAGCGTATTGGATTCTCGGCAAGCGGTCAGCAACAGAATTAAAAAAAATACGTGTGGCGTTTTCATAGGCATCATGTTTAAACCTTCTCCGTGAAGTGCATATTTAAAAGTTCTATAGAAGAGCGGTTTGATTACTACAGATTGGGGCTTTTGGTCTAACTAAGGTATGAATTTATTCGTACAGTTTTTTTTGTTTAATGTATTCCCAACTTTCTTCAGGGATGTAGGCACTCATGTCGGTTCCCTTTTTTAGTTCGGCTCTGAGTTGTGATGAGGAAATTTCGTATTGCTCAGCCCTTACCCAGTGGATTTTGGGATGATTTAGAAAGCCGGTAGGAATTGTACGATTGTTGTGTTTTCGAGGATAAACATAAAGACGGTACTCGGCTAAAATTTTATCGTAATCTTTCCAGTTTTTGAATGTTGAAATGATGTCTTCTCCGAGCAGTAATACGAAGGTTTGATTTGGATGTTGTTTTTTTAATTCACAAAGAGTCGTGTAAGTATAGTTCGGTTTGGGAAGCGAAAATTCAAGGGTACAGACTTCCAGATTTGGGTTTCCCTTTACGGCTCTATTGATCAATTCTAACCTCAGCTGATCGGGCAGTATGTTGGCATCTTTTTTAAAGGGATTTTGAGGAGTTAGCACAAACCAGACCTTGTCTACATCTGTTTCCTTGGCAAAATAGTTTGCCAGCTGAAGATGCCCTTTATGAATGGGATCAAAAGTCCCAAAAAACAAGCCAATTTTTTTCACGGCGTAAAGGTAGGGATTCCTCTAGGATTCTATGAAATCAACCACTATTTGGAGGGCTTCTTTTTTAGCCGTCTCCAGGTCGTCATTGATCAAGATATGATCAAATTTAGGTGCAAATTCCATTTCTAACGCAGCCTTAGCTAACCGTTTTTGGATGGTTTCTTCGCTGTCTGTTGCCCTTGAACGCAGGCGATTTTCCAAAACAGCAACTGAGGGAGGCTGTACAAAAACAGCCAGCGTGTTTTGGGGATATTTGTGTTTGATGGTCAAGCCGCCTTTTACATCAATATCAAAAAGAATGTGTTTTCCTTCTTTCCAGAGTCGATCTACTTCGGCATGAAGGGTGCCGTAAAAGAGATTAGCATAAACCTCTTCATATTCTAAAAAAGCATCCGCTTTGATTTTCGCCTGAAACTGATCGGGAGTCAAAAAGTGATAATCGATTCCGTTTTGCTCCTTGCCCCGCGGTGCTCTTGAGGTTGCTGAAATAGAAAATCCGAGGGGTAGTTGCTGAGAAAGCAGGTGGTGTACCAGGGTTGTTTTACCGCTTCCGGAGGGTGCTGAAAACACAATGAGTTTTCCTGTTTTCAACTACAATACGTTTAATAATTGTTCTTTGATCTTTTCCAACTCATCTTTCATCTGCACCACAATTTTCTGTAACGCTGCATGATTCGCTTTGGATCCTATAGTATTGATCTCCCGACCCATTTCTTGGGCGATAAAACCTAATTTTTTACCTACAGGATCGTCGCTCTTCATTATTTTTTTAAAGTAATCCAAGTGATTTTTTAAACGGACTTTTTCTTCAGTAATGTCAAATTTTTCTAAATAAAAAATAAGCTCTTGCTCAAATCGGTTGGCATCGATCTCAATTTTTAAATCGGCAAGTGCCTCTCTTAATTTGAGTTCAATTTTTTGATTCCGTTCCGGGTCCACTTTTTTAACTTCTTCAAGGTGGTTTTCGATTAAGTTAATTCTATGGATAAACTCCTTTTCAAGTTCGGCTCCTTCATCGGCTCGGTACTTGTTAAGGTCGGTAATAACACTGTCCAACAGTTTAAAAACAACTGCTTTTTCTTCTGCTTCAAGCCCATCACGATCAGCACTCAGCGTATCGGGTAGGCGCATGGCTAGAGCCAATCGCTCGCTTGAAGTAGCATCACCTAAGTCCTTTAATTGTTCCATGTAAGCACGAACCACTTGTGTATTGATCTTGGTAGGGGCATTTTGTCCATTAAATTCAAAAAACAAGCTCAAATCAATTTTCCCACGAAACATTTTCGTAGCCAGACGTTTGCGAATTTCAGTATCAAGTTCTCTCAAATAAGAGGGGGTTCGCAAGTTGACGTCTGCGTTTTTACTATTTAAAGCGCGGATTTCTATGCTGATGCGTTTGTCCTCCCATTGGGTTTCTTTTTTTCCGTAACCCGTCATGGACCTTATCATACCCTGATTTTATTATAGTTTTCTAATCTTAATGTTTCTAAAGGAAACTTTATCGCCGTGATCCTGTAAGCCTATTTTTCCGGATTTAAATTTTCCAAAACGTTTGAAATTACAATCGTCGTTGAATTTTGAATTAGAAACCAAGGCATCCCACTCAGGACCGCTTAAAGGAAATTCAACAATTTGAGTTCCGTTCAATGCGACACTTCCCTGATTTTTGTTGTGGTCAATAGTGAGAATCATATGGTTCCATTGCCCCGCAGGATTGCAGACATCTTTGGAAGGTTGTACCAGATCGTAGAGGGCTCCGGCTTGATGAAACTTTGGATTGGCTTTTGCATCAGGATGGCGTTCGTTGTCTAACACCTGAATTTCAGGTCCTGTAGAATAGGGCTTGTGGTGGGATTCGCCTTCTTGGACCCCCCAAAATATACCGCTGTTTCCCCCTTCAGAAATGTTCCACTCAAGAGACAATTCAAAACTTTCGTACACCTCATCGGTGACAAGGTCGTGAATGTAATCTCCCTGCTGACGCAGTTCAGGATCGAAAGTCAACACCCCATTTTGGGCCGTCCAAATAGGCGTTACTCCTTTTCTGTTAAAGCGATGCCAACCAGTTAAGGATGATCCATCGAATAAGGATTCCCAGGCTTCTTCGGTTTCGTGAGGGGTTGGTAAAGAGCCAGCAGTGAGCAGTCCCAGGGCAAGGATAGACAACATTATTTTTTTCATACTACAGATTTAGAATATTTTTCAAAAATTGATCATCCACAGACCCACCCGCGAAATCATCAAAGGTTTTTTGAGTCGCTTCAATGATGTGTTGTTGAATAAACGGTGCTCCTTCACGGGCTCCTTGCTCTGGACTTTTAATGCAACATTCCCATTCCATTACTGCCCATAGGTCACAGCCGTATTCGGTTAGCTTGGTAAAGATGGTTTTAAAATCAATTTGTCCGTCTCCTGGAGAGCGATACCTTCCTGCACGGTCAATCCAATCTCCATACCCCCCAAAGGCTCCTTTTTTACCGTTGGGTTTAAATTCAGAATCTTTGACATGGAAAGACTTGATAAATTCGTGATAATGGTCTATGTATTCGATATAGTCAAGCTGTTGCAATACAAAGTGGCTTGGATCGTAAAGAATATTCACGCGTTTGTGATTACCAGTAGCTTCCAAAAATCGTTCGAAGGTTACACCATCGTGGAGGTCTTCACCGGGGTGTATTTCATAACAAACATCAACCCCGTTGTCATCAAATACATCCAGTATGGGTTTCCAACGTTTGGCCAATTCTTTAAATCCGAGCTCTACTAAACCGTTGGGACGTTGAGGCCAAGGATGCCAAGTATGCCAGAGCAGGGCCCCTGAAAAAGTAGCGTGGGTTTTAAGTCCCAAGCGTTTGCTTGCAAGGGCTGCTTTTTTCATCGTTTCTACCGCCCATTCTGTACGTGCCTTAGGATTATTTCTAAGCTTTTCTGGTGCAAAATTATCAAACATCAGGTCATAGGCACTGTGAACCGCTACCAACTGCCCCTGAAGGTGGGTAGAAAGTTCGGTAATTTCCAACCCATAGGAATTGATTTTTCCTTTGAGCTCGTCACAATAGGTCTGGCTTTCAGCAGCTTGATCGAGATCAATTAAAAAATGTTCCCAAGTAGGGATTTGTATCCCTTTATACCCCAAGTCAGCAGCCCATTTACACATGCCATCTAGGCTGTTAAAGGGAGCTTTGCTATCGACAAATTGCGCGAGAAAGATCCCGGGTCCTTTTATTGTTTTCATTGATTTTCCAGGCTGAGCCATACGTTTCCATTTTTATGTGATTCAACAACTTTTTCAATAAAGAGCATTCCTCTTACCCCATCGTTCATGGTTGGATACTCTCCGTCAAATGATTTTTCATTTCGAAGGGCTTTTGCTACCCCTTTGTAGATGTTACCCATGGCATCAAAAATTCCTTCGGGATGACCTCCCGGAAGTTTAGTGCCGTCTTGTGCAACGGCAGAAGCATAGGCATTGCCCGGCTTGATAACTCTGCGTGGTTCGTCATCTTTTAAGTGGTAAAGAAAGTTCGGATTTTCCTGTTCCCAACGGAAGGCTCCTTTTCTACCATAAACGGCAACGGTCAATCCATTTTCCTCACCCGTAGCGATTTGGCTGGCTCGAATTACCCCCTTTACCGTATCTGAAAAACGGACTAAAACAGTACCGTCAATATCGAGGGTATTGTCTTCGTAAAGCGTATTTAAATCAGCGAGTATCGACTTCACTTCCATGCCTGTAAGGTATTCGGTCATTTGGAAAGCATGGGTTCCGATATCTCCTATACAAGAACTAATTCCTGCTTTGGTAGGATCCAAACGCCACACGGTTTTGCGAACTTCTGGATCGTGGATGACCGGATTAATCCAACCTTGGTAATATTGCACATCTACCTTGTGAATTTCTCCCAGTTCTCCCTGAGCAATCATATGCTTCATATGGCGGACCATGGGATAACCCGTATAGGTGTAAGTCACAGCAAAAATAGCGTTGTTAGCTTTTTGAAGGGCCTCCAGTTCTTTGGCTTCAGCATAGGTAGTAGTCAACGGTTTTTCACAAATCACATGGAACCCATTTTCAAGTAGCTTTTTAGCCATGGGGAAATGCAAAAAGTTGGGCGTAAGCACGGAAACCACTTCGATTCGCTCCTCTTTTGGTTTTTTAATTTCTTCTGCAATAAAGGTGTCAAAATCGATATACACTCTTTGGGTGTCTACACCAATTTGTTCAGCAAATTTTATGTTTTCTTCATAAATTGGATTGAAAACACCTCCTACAATTTCATAACGGTCGTACATATTTGAGGCAACACGGTGAAGCACTCCAATCAAAGAGTCTCCTCCACCTCCTAATACACCTAGTCTGATTTTACTCATGTTGATTTTATTTTGATGGGTTGATTTTTAAAAGAAACTAAAAATAAGATTAAAATAACAAAAGAAAAAATGGCGGGTTGAATCCATATTTCTTTCCAAAAATGTCCGCTTTCACTTACGTACTGATCCGTCAGCCAGCCCGCAAGTCGAAAACCGATAAGCATACCTAATCCATAGGTGGCTAAGGTAATGAGTCCTTGGGCAGCGCTTTTGTATTGCGCTCCTGCTTTAAAGTCGGTGTAAATTTGCCCTGAAACAAAGAAGAAATCATAACTAATACCGTGTAATATAATACCGAATAGCAACATCCACACCTGCTGTCCTGCATCTCCATAGGCAAACAAAAGATACCGCAGCCCCCAAGCCAATACTCCAAAAATCAGTACTTTTTTAAGACCAAAGCGATTCAAGAATAGGGGGAGTAACAAGAGAAAGAAAACCTCTGAAATCTGACCTAAAATCATTTTGGAAGCAGCGGCTTGCATCCCAACCTCGTTTAAAAATTGATTGGCGTGTTGGTAATAAAACGCCAAAGGAATACAAACCAATACGGACGCTATAAAGAAAATCAAATAACTCCGGTCTTTAAACAACACCAATGCATCTAATCCCAAAATGGACTTTAAATTTACTTTTTCACCCCTTTTTACTTTTGGAGGGGTATTGGGCAGGAAAAAACTATAAACACCGAGCATTGCAGAGGCAAGTGAGGTCATGTAAAAGGTATAGGTTAACAACTGACTACTTTCCCATGCAAAATATCCGATGCTTAATCCGGCTATAATCCAGCCAAGACTTCCTAACACCCGTATGGGTGCAAATTCTTTCGAAGGATTGTCCATTTGATGAAATGCAATGGCATTGGCCAACGAAAGGGTAGGCATATACAAAAGCATATAGCCCAATATAAAGGGGTAAAAACTGGAAAAACTCTCAGAAGCACCAGCAAGATATAAGAGTACCGCGCCTACCAGATGAAGTATTCCAAGAATTTTTTGAGCGGCAAAATACCGATCTGCAATCAGTCCGATAATAAAGGGTGCAATGATGGCGCCTATAGACTGGGTTTCATAAGCCATGGCCAGCTGACCTCCACTTGCATCAAACCGTTGAGACAAAAAGGTTCCCATGGTAACAAACCATCCTCCCCAAATAAAAAATTCAAGAAAAAATAAAAACGAAAGCTGAACTTTGGTGTTGAACTTCATTATGGAAGAGTAGATCCAATTTTTTCAAGTAGTTTTTTAGTAGCGATAATTCCCTCCTCTTCGGATAGGCGATCGCCTTCGTATTCAACTCCTACAAATCCTTTGTAATCGGCATCTTTTACAATTTTAAGCAAACGCTCATAATCCAAGGTAGTTTCGTTTCCTTCCGGGTCGAAGTTGTAAGATTTGGCACTTACGCCAAAAGCTTTGACTATCATTTCGGAAACCCCTTTGTAGGGATCGTAAAATTCTTTACAACTGCCATCAAACAAAGATCCGTAGCCTTCTTCTGCAATACAGAAATTTCCAAAATCAGGAAGCGTACCGCAGTTGGATTTCCCTGTTCCGTTTATCACTCGCATCAGTACAGGTATGTTGGAACTCAAACGCCCGTGATTTTCGACAATAACGTTGATGTCTTTAGCTTCTGCATAGTCAGCCAAATCGGTTAAACTAAGAATGGAATTGGCCACCCATTTTTCTGGATCGTTTTCCCCAAAAAGGTTTAAACGGACGGCACTACAGCCCATTTGGCTTGCAGCGTCAATCCAAAGTTTATGATTGGCAATGGCTTGTTGTCGCAGCGTTTCGTCAGAGCTTGCAAGGTCGCCTTCCGAATCAATCATGATCAAAACATTTTGCAATTTATACTGTTCTGCCAGGCGGTTGTTTTTTTCTACAAAAGCAGCAATTGCCGCTTCTTTATCCTCACTGTTCATGACATCCGGGTAAAGCTGATTCACATACTCTAACCCCTGAAAACCAAGTTCGTTGGCAAGTCGTGCAAATTCATAAGGAGATACCCCTCCGGTTCGAAAACTCTTATTAAACGACCATTGGGCTAAGGATAATTTAAAAAATGGCTCAGAAGCTGGGGTTGGTTTTTTAGGATTTTGGCAAGAAAAAAAGAAAGTTAGAAGGGTTAGGGAAATTAAAAATCTCATTGTTTGATTTATTTGGTTTTTGTAAAAATTAAACGATTTCAAATGCGTCTTGTCTAAATTATTTAAAACGCTAATGCCTTTACAAAAGGCCTTAATCTGACTTAAATATATCTATATTAATTAGAATTAAAACTAAAAATATCTATATTTGGTTTTACTTCAATAAAAAAAACAAACTAAATGGAGACAAACTATGATGCTATTGTTGTTGGAACCGGTGTCAGCGGGGGATGGGCAGCAAAAGAATTGTGTGAAAACGGACTCAAAACTCTGGTTTTAGAAAGAGGGAGAATGTTAAAACACATCGAAGATTACACAACCATGAACGATGACCCATGGGACTACAAACACGGAGATGTCATCACAGAAGAAATTAGAAAACAACAACCCAAGCAGAGTAGAACGGGCTACGTAAATTCCGAGTCGTCAAAGCATTTGTTTGTCAATGATTTAAAACATCCCTACAGTGAAACCAAACCCTTTAACTGGATTCGAGGATATCATGTAGGTGGGCGTTCGCTTACCTGGGGACGACAGTCGTATCGACTTACAGATTTTGATTTTGAGGCCAATGCCAAAGATGGAATTTCTATTGATTGGCCGATACGATACAAAGATCTAGCCCCTTGGTACCACCATGTGGAAGAGCATATTGGAGTAAGTGGAGAAAATTTAGGATTGCCTCAATTTCCTGACGGGAACTACTTAAAACCCATGGAGTTGAACTGTGCTGAAGATATTTTTAAGGGAGCCGTTAATTCAAAATACAACGATCGAGTAGTTACCATTGGACGAGTAGCCCACATTACAGAAGGAACCAAACCCGGGGCAGGGAGAATCAACTGCCAATACAGAAACCGGTGTAGAAGAGGATGTCCGTTTGGATCGTACTTTTCAAGTAACTCTTCTACCCTACCTATGGCAGAAGCCACAGGTAACATGACACTCCGACCTAATTCGGTGGTGCATGAAGTTATTTATGATGCAGCAACCAAACGTGCCTCAGGGGTACGTGTCATTGATGCAGAAACCAAAGAAGTATTTGAATTTAATGCGAAAGTTATTTTCTTATGCGCTTCTGCAATTGCTTCGACTTCAATTTTGATGCAATCCAAATCAGATCGTTTTCCTAACGGTATGGGGAATGACTCTGGCGAATTAGGACACAACTTAATGGATCACCACTTCCAGGTGGGGGCTCAAGGCTCGGTAGAAGGACTTCAAGACAAGTATTTTACAGGAAGAAGACCGAACGGAGTTTACATCCCCCGATTTAGAAATATTGGAGGGGCTACCGATCAGAAAGACTTTGTCCGTGGATATGGCTACCAAGGTGGTGGAGGTAGAGGCGGATGGTCCTCATCAGTGGCAGAGCTCGGCTACGGTGCCGGATTTAAAGAAGCCATCACCCAACCGGGAGATTGGTCTATGGGTCTGACCGGTTTTGGAGAAACTTTACCCTACCACGACAACAAGATGACCCTAGATTACAACAATCTGGATGAATGGGGTCTTCCTACCGTAAACTTTGATGCAGGCATCAAAGAAAACGAATTCAACATGCGTAAGGACATGATGCAACAAGCTGCAGAAATGCTGGAAGTTGCTGGAGTAAAAAACATTCGCACCTATGACGCTCCGTATATCTTAGGAAACGGAATTCATGAAATGGGAACCGCAAGAATGGGTCGAGACAGAAAAACTTCTGTATTGAATAAGCACAACCAAATACACGACGTGCCTAATGTGTATGTTACCGATGGTGCTGCGATGACCTCAGC
>JALQVM010000024.1 GCA_023263685.1 Flavobacteriaceae bacterium
AACACCCGTTGCTCGTCTAAAGCCGGTTTTTGTAGGAGGAGCCACTGTCAGCAATGCTACCTTACATAACATGGATGAAATTTTAAAAAAAGTTAAATGAAGCGGGCTAACCAGAATAGCTTACAAAATTCCTTGGGGTCTCGTAAAGGGTAATAGAAAGTTGGTGAGAAGGATCTAAATGAGGCTGTAACCAATTGTAAATCACCACTGCTATATTTTCTGCCGTAGGAATCAAATTAGAAAATTCGACCACTTCTTCATTCAGATTTTTATGGTCCATTTTATCCTCTACTTCTGTCTTGATAAGATCTTTTAACACTTTCATATCCAAAACATAACCAGTTTCTGGGTCAATGGGACCGGTAACATGAACGATGAGCTCATAATTGTGCCCGTGATAATGGGGATTCGCACATTTCCCAAACTGAGTTTCATTTTGTTCATCGCTCCAGTCTTTGCGATACAACCGATGGGCGGCATTAAAATGAGCTTTTCGACTAACCGTTACTTTCATTGGATTGATTTAATATGGGTGTAGAAACGTTCAAAAATGATTTTGAACCATACGGTATAGGTTTCGGGCCGATTTGCTAGATCCTCTTCGATCGCTGGTAGGGACATCCATTTCCAGGAAGCTACTTCTTCCGGGTTAATCTCGGGTGTTTCTTCGTAATAGCCTACCATCACATGATCCAGTTCATGTTCAGTTAGTCCATTTTCAAAAGGAGCTTTATAGATAAAACTAAACAATTCCTCAAGCGGAACATGGAATCCCATTTCCTCTAGCAAACGCCGACCTCCAGCCTCTACATTAGATTCTCCTTCCCGTTGATGACTGCAACAAGTATTGGTCCATAACAACGGAGAATGGTATTTGTGTTGGGCTCTTTGTTGAAGCATGAGTTCTCCCTTGGTATTGAGTATGAAAACAGAAAAGGCGCGGTGTAAAACTGCTTTTTCGTGCGCTTCCATTTTGGGCATAGTCCCTATGGGGTTGTCTTCCCTATCGACTAGGATTACTTTTTCTTCTTTCATGCATACCAAAATTACCTATATTTTTTTCAAAAACCTATTCCGCTAGGTTTCAGTTCGCCTATTAATTGAATACTTTTGCTAAAATTTGATTGAATGGGATTTTTAGACGAAATCAAGCGCCGAAGAACTTTTGGAATCATTTCTCACCCTGATGCAGGAAAGACAACCCTGACTGAAAAACTACTTCTCTTCGGAGGAGCCATACAAGAAGCCGGCGCTGTAAAATCAAATAAAATCAAAAAAACAGCGACCAGTGATTTTATGGAAATTGAACGACAAAGAGGAATTTCCGTAGCCACTTCCGTACTGGCTTTTATTTATCGAGACAAAAAAATTAACATCCTTGACACTCCCGGTCACAAAGATTTTGCAGAAGATACCTTTAGAACCTTAACCGCTGTCGATAGCGTGATCGTAGTAATTGACGTAGCCAAAGGAGTGGAGGAACAAACCGAAAAACTGGTTGAAGTTTGCCGTATGCGCAACATCCCAATGATCGTTTTCATCAACAAGCTGGACAGAGAGGGTAAAGATGCCTTTGACTTGTTAGATGAAGTGGAACAAAAATTAGGACTTCAAGTTACTCCGCTATCCCTACCCATTGGCATGGGCTATGACTTTAAAGGGATCTACAACATTTGGGAGCAAAACGTACAGTTATTTGACGGAGAACAAAAACAAACCATCGGTAAAAAAGCACATTTTGACTCCGTAGACCATCCTGACCTAGAAGCAGCTATCGGCTCAAAAGCCATTCAAAACTTGAAGGACGAACTCGAACTGATCGAGGGTGTCTATCCAAAATTTGACAGAACTGCCTATTTAAAAGGCACACTACAACCGGTGTTGTTCGGGTCTGCTTTAAATAATTTCGGTGTACAAGAGCTGTTGAATTGCTTTATCGAAATTGCCCCTGAACCCCTCCCAAAAGCCTCTGAGGAACGTGTCATCAATCCCCAAGAAGATGCTTTCAGTGGATTTGTTTTTAAAATTCACGCCAATATGGATCCCAATCACCGAGATCGTTTGGCTTTTGTAAAAGTTGTTTCAGGTACTTTTCAACGCAACAGTCCTTACCTCCATGTCCGACTTGATAAAAAATTAAAATTTTCTTCGCCCAATACCTTTTTTGCGGAACGTAAAGAAATAGTAGACATCTCCTATCCAGGAGATATCGTAGGACTTCACGATACGGGAAATTTCAAAATTGGGGATACGCTTACCAGTGGAGAGCCGCTACACTTTAAAGGTATTCCGAGCTTTTCACCGGAACACTTTCGCTACATTAACAACAGTGATCCCATGAAAGCCAAACAATTGGCAAAGGGCATCGACCAGCTGATGGATGAAGGTGTAGCTCAGTTGTTTACCCTTAACCTGAACGGGCGTAAAGTGATTGGCACCGTGGGCGCTTTACAATTTGAGGTCATCCAATACCGACTGCTTCACGAATATGGAGCAAAGTGTAGTTATGAAAATTTAAACGTTCACAAAGCTTGTTGGATTGAAGGGGATGAAAAAAGCGATGCATTTCAAGAGTTTCGTCGTATAAAGCAGAAGTTTTTAGCTCAAGACAAAAGAGGTCAGCTTGTTTTTTTAGCGGATTCAGCCTTTTCACTCCAAATGGCGCAAGACCAGTACAAAGAATTACAGTTCCACTTTACTTCAGAATTTTAGTAAACCCTTTTTTTTCTAAAATTTGCTTTTATTAGAAAAATTGGGGTAAATGAACTAAAAAAACCCTCCAAAAAGGAGGGTTTTAAGTTTAGGCTTCACCCGTCGGACCAAAATTTAAAGGAATCGGTGGTGGCTCATTGGTTTCTATAATCCCGTTGACGTTTTCAAAACGTTGGATGTTTTCGCCTAGGGCTTTATGAAAGCGTTTGGCGTGTTCCGGTGTCAAAATAATTCGAGATTTGACACGGGCTTTGGGTGCACCGGGCATGACCGTGATAAAATCGACGATAAACTCTGACATGGAGTGGTTGATGATGGCTAAATTGGAATATACGCCGTCAGCAACGCTTTCGTCTAAAGCAATATTCAATTGCTTTTCATTGGGGACTTTTTTATCACTCATGAGTTAGAAACTTAGTTCTTCTTCTTTGTCAATCAAGAGACTTTTGTACTCCTCTTTAGAACCAACAATAATATCATTGTATGCTCTTAATCCAGTACCTGCAGGAATTTTATGTCCTACAATAACGTTCTCTTTCAATCCTTCAAGGAAATCTACTTTACCGTTCACCGCCGCCTCGTTCAACACCTTGGTGGTTTCCTGGAAGGAAGCTGCCGAGATAAAGGACTTGGTTTGAAGCGAAGCACGTGTGATTCCTTGTAATTCTGGAGTAGCTGTAGCCGGTGCGGCATCACGCGCCACAACGAGTTGCTTATCTTCTCGAGTCAATAAGGAGTTTTCATCCCGCAATTGACGAGAGGAAAGAATCTGACCTAGTTTTACATTTTCAGAATCACCAACTTCCTCTACAATTTTCATTCCATAGAGGCTGTCATTTTCTTTGATGAAGTCGTGACGGAATACCAATTGGTTTTCTAGGAAAATAGAATCTCCTGGATCCATGATACGTACTTTACGCATCATTTGACGGACTACTACCTCAAAGTGCTTGTCATTGATTTTTACTCCTTGTAAACGGTATACTTCTTGGATTTCGTTAACCAAATACTGTTGAACAGCTGAAGGCCCTTTGATCTTAAGTATGTCTGCCGGTGTAACTGATCCATCAGAAAGCGGCATACCAGCTTTCACAAAGTCGTTTTCTTGAACAAGAATTTGATTGGAGAGTTTAACCAAATATTTTTTGACATCTCCAAACTTGGACTCTACAACGATCTCTCTGTTTCCTCTTTTGATTTTACCGAAAGAAACCACGCCGTCGATTTCAGATACCACGGCTGGATTAGAAGGATTACGCGCTTCGAACAATTCCGTAACACGAGGTAAACCTCCGGTAATGTCTCCAGACTTGGCTGACTTACGAGGAATCTTAACCAATACTTTACCTTCCTCGATTTGATCGCCTTCATTTACGATAAGGTGTGCTCCTACAGGTAAGTTGTAGGAACGTAAAATAGTTCCTTTTTTATCTGAGATAGATAACGTTGGAATCAATTTTTTATTTCTAGATTCAGAAATTACCTTCTCTTGGAATCCGGTTTGTTCGTCAATTTCAACCTGATAGGTCAGTCCTTGTTCGATGTTTTCGTAAACAATTTTACCTGTAAACTCAGAGACAATTACTCCGTTAAATGGATCCCATTTACAGATTACTGTATCCTTTTTGATTTTTGCACCATTTTTAATGTGGAGTGAAGAACCGTAAGGAATGTTGTTTGTACTCAATACGCTTTTGGTTTTAGCATCTAAAACTCTGATTTCAGACGTTCTTGAAATTACAATTTCAGCATCTTCTCCATCGGCGTCTTTTCCTTGAACCGTTTTTAAATCTTCGATTTCAACAATTCCATCAAACTTGGCAATCAATTTGTTTTCTTCGGAAATGTTCCCTGCTACCCCTCCTACGTGGAACGTTCTTAAGGTAAGCTGTGTTCCAGGTTCTCCGATAGATTGAGCAGCAATTACACCTACGGCTTCTCCTCGTTGCACCATTTTACCCGTGGCAAGGTTTCTACCGTAACATTTAGCACAAATTCCATTAAGGGCAGCACAAGTCAAGGGCGAACGTACTTCGACAGATTCGATTGAAGCCTGCTCAATTAAAGTAACCTGCTCGTCTTTGATCTCTTGTCCTGCTTCTACGATTAGTTCGTTTGTACTTGGATCTACTACGTCTTGAAGGACCACACGACCGAGAATTCGTTCTCCGAGTGTTTCAACAATTTCTTCGTTTTTCTTCAGTGCGTTTACAACAACACCTCTTAAGGTTTCACAGTCTTCAATATTGACGATTACGTCCTGAGAAACATCGTGAAGACGTCGTGTAAGATAGCCTGCATCTGCCGTTTTTAAAGCGGTATCTGCAAGACCTTTCCGCGCTCCGTGAGTCGAAATAAAGTATTCAAGAATGGAAAGCCCCTCTTTAAAGTTTGAAAGAATGGGGTTTTCTATAATTTCCCCTCCACCTACGTTGGATTTTTTAGGCTTGGCCATCAAACCGCGCATACCGGTCAACTGACGGATCTGTTCTTTAGATCCCCTTGCACCGGAATCCAACATCATAAATACGGAGTTAAATCCTTGTTGGTCTTCGCTGATACGCTTCATGGCCAACTCGGTAAGTTTCGCATTGGTTGAAGTCCAAATATCAATCACCTGATTGTACCTTTCGTTATTGGTAATCAATCCCATGTTGTAGTTGCCAATGACGTTGTCTACTTGGGCATCGGCTTCCTCTATCATGGTGACCTTTTCGGGCGGAATGATGATATCTCCTAAACTGAAGGACAATCCTCCCTTAAAGGCGAATCCATAACCCATCTCTTTGATCTTATCTAAAAAGTCAGCCGTTTCAGGTACGCTCGTTACCTTCAGGATGTCACCGATGATTTCACGTAAGTTTTTCTTGGTCAATACCACATTAAAATAACCCGCAGCTTCTGGCACTACTTCATTAAAGAGCACCCTACCTACTGTAGATTCTATGATTTGATAAACCAATTCACCGTTTTCATTAAAATCTTTTGCACGGATTTTAATCATTGCATTCAAGTCCACACGCTTTTCATTCAAGGCGATGTGTACTTCCTCGGTAGAATAAAAAATCAATCCTTCTCCTTTAACCTTTTGTTGTGGCGTTGATTTTTTGGCTTTGGTCATGTAATACAATCCTAAAACCATGTCTTGAGAAGGTACCGTAATCGGCGAACCGTTTGCTGGATTGAGGATCGAGTGAGAAGCCAACATCAACAGTTGGGCTTCCAAAATGGCTTCTGGCCCTAATGGCAAGTGAACTGCCATCTGGTCACCGTCAAAATCCGCATTAAATGCCGTACACACTAAAGGATGCAACTGAATTGCTTTCCCTTCGATTAATTTTGGTTGAAATGCTTGTATTCCTAAACGGTGTAGAGTAGGAGCCCGGTTTAAAAGTACGGGGTGGCCTTTCAATACATTTTCTAAGATATCCCAAACTACGGGCTCTTTTCTATCGATGATTTTTTTGGCAGATTTTACCGTTTTTACGATTCCTCTTTCAATGATCTTACGAATGATGAACGGCTTGTACAACTCGGCAGCCATTCCCTTGGGAAGACCACATTCAAAAAGTTTTAATTCGGGTCCAACAACAATTACAGAACGTGCAGAATAGTCTACTCGTTTTCCTAATAAGTTTTGACGAAATCTTCCTTGTTTTCCTTTTAAAGAATCAGATAGTGATTTCAAGGGACGGTTAGAATCTGTTTTTACAGCAGACGATTTTCGTGTGTTGTCAAATAAGGAATCTACAGATTCTTGCAACATCCGCTTTTCGTTTCTGAGGATTACTTCAGGAGCTTTAATCTCCACCAATCGTTTCAAACGGTTGTTTCTGATGATGACTCTTCGGTATAAATCATTTAAATCTGAAGTAGCAAAGCGTCCTCCATCCAAAGGAACTAAAGGTCTTAACTCTGGTGGGATTACCGGAATCACTTTCATGATCATCCATTCGGGTAAATTTTCCCCACGCTCGTTGGCTTCACGGAAGGCTTCAACCACCTGCAGTCTTTTAAGTGCTTCTGTTTTACGTTGCTTAGAGGTTTCGTTATTTGCTTTATGACGCAATTCGTAAGACAAGGCTTCGAGGTCGATACGTGAAAGCAGTTCAATCAGACATTCCGCACCCATCTTAGCGATAAACTTGTCTGGATCATCGTCTTCCTTGTATTGATTTTCGGGTGGAATTTGCTCTAAGACATTGAGGTATTCTTCCTCGGTCAAAAAGTCCATTGGCTGTAAAGCTTCCCCTTCTTCATTTTTTGCAATACCGGGCTGGATGACTACATAACGTTCGTAATAAATAATCATATCCAATTTCTTGGAAGGCAATCCAAGCAGGTATCCGATTTTGTTCGGTAACGAACGGAAGTACCAAATATGCGCTACAGGAACAACTAAATTGATATGCCCTACACGATCGCGACGTACTTTCTTTTCCGTAACCTCTACCCCACATCGATCACAAACAATCCCTTTGTAGCGGATTCTTTTGTATTTTCCACAAGCACACTCATAATCCTTTACAGGACCGAAGATACGCTCACAAAAAAGACCGTCTCGCTCAGGCTTGTGTGTTCGGTAGTTGATTGTTTCAGGTTTGAGCACCTCACCTCTTGAATTTCCAAGAATAACTTCTGGAGAGGCCAATCCAATAGCAATTTTATTGAATTTTTTTTGTGTTATGATTTCGTTATTTCTAGCCATGACTAACTTATCTTCTAATATTATATTATTCTTCCAATCTAATGTCCAATCCAAGTCCTTTCAACTCATGCATGAGTACATTAAAGGATTCTGGCAAGCCAGGTTCTGGTAAGGTATCCCCCTTCACTATGGCTTCATAGGTCTTGGCTCTACCAATTACATCATCAGATTTAACGGTAAGAATTTCTTGTAGTGTACTGGAAGCTCCATAGGCTTCTAAAGCCCACACTTCCATTTCTCCAAATCGTTGCCCACCAAATTGTGCTTTTCCTCCAAGAGGTTGCTGCGTAATAAGGGAGTACGGTCCAATGGATCTTGAGTGCATTTTATCGTCAACCATATGTCCTAGTTTCAACATATAGATAACCCCAACCGTTGCAGGTTGATCAAAACGCTCTCCGGTTCCTCCATCGTATAAATAGGAATGTCCATAAAGAGGGACGTTAGCTTTTTCAGTCAACGCATTGATCTCCTCTATGGTCGCTCCATCAAAAATTGGCGTAGCATATTTCTCCCCTAAATTTTGACCCGCCCAACCTAAAACGGTTTCATAAATCTGACCAATATTCATTCGAGAAGGTACTCCTAACGGGTTCAATACGATATCTACCGGGGTTCCATCTTCTAGGAATGGCATTTCTTCTTCACGAACAATACGGGCAACAATACCTTTGTTTCCGTGGCGCCCTGCCATTTTATCTCCAACTTTAAGCTTGCGTTTTTTGGCGATGTAAACCTTCGCAAGTTTTTTGATTCCTGCAGGAAGTTCATCTCCTACGCTGATGGTAAATTTCTCTCTACGCAACGCTCCCTGAAGATCGTTTTCCTTGATTTTATAATTGTGAATCAAGTCTGCGATCAATTCATTGGTTTCTTGAGTAGTCGTCCACGAACCTTTTGTCAAGTGTGTGTAATCTTCTACACCCGCTAACATTTTAAGCGTATATTTCTTTCCTTTTGGCAAGATGTCTTCGCCAAGATCGTTTTGTACGCCTTGACAGGTTTTCCCATTAACAATGGCAAAAAGTTTTTCGACTAAAACGGTTTTTAACGCTTCAAACTTTTCATCGAACGCTTTTTCTAGGGCTTCGAGTTCTTGCTTGTCTTCGTTTCTTTTGCGTTTGTCTTTTACAGATCGTGTAAAGAGTTTTTTGTCAATTACAACACCTTGTAACGATGGTGGTGCTTTTAGTGAAGCATCTTTTACATCGCCTGCCTTGTCTCCAAAGATGGCGCGTAGTAATTTTTCTTCAGGTGTAGGATCAGATTCCCCTTTTGGGGTAATTTTTCCAATCAATATGTCTCCTGCATTAACTTCAGCTCCAATTCGAATCATTCCATTTTCATCCAAATCTTTTGTAGCTTCTTCGCTGACATTAGGGATGTCATTGGTCAACTCTTCTGTACCTAATTTGGTATCTCTAACGTCGAGTGAATACTCGTCTATGTGGATAGACGTAAAGATGTCTTCACGTACTACTTTTTCAGAAATTACGATTGCATCCTCAAAATTATATCCTTTCCAAGGCATGAACGCAACTTTCATGTTTCGACCCAAAGCAAGCTCACCGGCTTCTGTTGCATATCCTTGACAAAGGACCTGACCTTTAGTTACTCGATCGCCTTTTTTAACGATCGGCTTTAGGTTGATACAGGTTCCTTGGTTGGTTTTTCTGAATTTAATTAAGTTGTAAGATTTTACACTTCCGTCAAAACTTATCAGCTCATCGGTTTCAGAAAAATCGTAACGAATTTCAATGCGGTTGGCATCAACGTATTGTACCACCCCATCGTTTTCGGCATTAATAAGCACACGAGAATCCGAGGCTACTTGTTTTTCTAAACCGGTTCCAACTATCGGAGATTCTGGTCTCAAAAGCGGAACTGCTTGGCGCATCATGTTGGAGCCCATCAACGCTCGGTTGGCATCATCGTGCTCCAAAAATGGAATCAACGAAGCTGAAATCGAAGCAATCTGATTAGGTGCCACATCGGTGTAATTTACCTGATCTGGAGTTACCAATGGGAAATCGGCCTGATCTCTGGCAATTACTTTTTCTGCTAAAATTTTACCCGACTTATCAAATTCAATATTGGCTTGAGCAATGAGTTGATTTTCTTCTTCCTCAGCACTGAGATAAACGGTTTCTTTTAGGTTGATCACTCCGTCTTCTACTTTGCGATAGGGAGTTTCAATGAATCCTAGGTTATTTACTTTTGCGTAAACCCCTAGGGAAGAAATCAAACCAATATTGGGTCCTTCCGGAGTTTCAATAGGACACAACCTTCCGTAGTGGGTGTAGTGTACGTCTCGAACTTCGAAACCTGCACGTTCTCTAGAAAGTCCACCAGGCCCTAAGGCAGAAAGTCTTCGTTTGTGTGTAATTTCTGCAAGGGGGTTTGTTTGGTCCATAAACTGTGAAAGTTGATTGGTACCAAAGAAACTGTTGATTACAGAAGATAATGTTTTTGCATTGATCAAATCAATAGGCGTAAAGACTTCATTGTCTCTCACGTTCATTCGTTCGCGAATGGTTCGAGCCATACGGGCCAGACCTACTCCAAACTGAGAAGATAGTTGCTCACCTACAGTACGAACACGTCTGTTGGATAAGTGGTCGATGTCATCAATCTCTGCCTTTGAATTGATTAATTCAATTAAATACTTGATAATGGTTATGATATCCTGTTTGGTCAAGACCTGTTTGTCCATCTCAACATCCAAACCTAATTTTTTATTCATTCGATAACGTCCTACCTCGCCGAGGTTGTAGCGTTGATCAGAGAAGAATAATTTATCAATGATTCCTCTTGCAGTGTCCTCGTCTGGTGGTTCAGCGTTACGCAACTGACGGTAAATATGTTCTACAGCTTCTTTTTCAGAGTTTGTAGGGTCTTTTTGCAAGGTGTTGTAGATGATGGCATAGTCTGACATATGGGCATCTACCTTGTGCAGTAAAATGGTTTTTACACCAGCATCAAGGATTTCATCAATGTGTTCTTTCTCAATGACGGTATCACGGTCAATGATGATTTCATTTCGCTCAATAGAAATTACCTCTCCGGTATCTTCATCGACAAAGTCTTCATGCCAAGTCTTGAGTACACGTGCTGCCAATTTTCTTCCAATAGTCTTTTTAAGACCGGTTTTAGAAACCTTAACCTCTTCAGCCAGATCAAAAATTTCAAGAATGTCTCGATCGTGTTCAAAACCAATGGCTCTAAATAGCGTGGTTACAGGTAATTTTTTCTTACGGTCAATGTAGGCGTACATCACGCTGTTGATGTCTGTAGCGAATTCTATCCAAGATCCTTTAAAAGGAATCACCCGTGCAGAATACAACTTGGTTCCATTGGCATGGAACGATTGGCCAAAGAACACCCCTGGAGAACGGTGAAGCTGAGACACCACGATACGCTCTGCCCCGTTGATCACAAAAGTTCCACTGGGAGTCATGTAAGGTATCGTCCCTAAGAATACATCCTGAACGATGGTTTCAAAGTCTTCGTGCTCTGGATCCGTACAGTATAATTTGAGACGGGCCTTTAAAGGCACCGAGTAGGTCAATCCTCTTTCGATACACTCTTGTATGGTATAACGGGGTGGATCAACGAAATAATCTAAAAATTCAAGTACGAATTGATTTCGTGTATCAGAAATTGGAAAGTTTTCTTTAAACGTATTGAAGAGACCCTCCTCGTTACGTTCGTCAGATTTTGTTTCGAGTTGGAAAAAATCTTGAAAAGATTTGATTTGTATATCGAGAAAATCAGGGTAATTAGGAGAAGTTTTAGCTCCTGCGAAACTGACTCTTTTACTCTTTGAACTTGACATCTAACTATTTTTTAATGGTCATAACTACTGTAGGATGGGGGCGGTTTCGGCTATAAAAGGGTATAGGCCTTTGGAAAAATCCAAAAGCCTATGCCTTTAATGGTATGGATTGAGACTACTTAAGCTCAACCTCGGCACCAGCTTCTTCTAGAGATTTTTGAAGCGCTTCTGCTTCATCTTTAGCGATACCTTCTTTCAAAGGACTAGGTGCACCGTCAACAAGTTCTTTTGCTTCTTTAAGCCCAAGACCTGTTAACTCTTTTACTAATTTTACTACTGCAAGTTTTGAAGCTCCTGCGGATTTAAGGATCACGTCAAATTCTGACTTTTCCTCAGCAGCATCAGCTGCTCCACCTGCGGGTCCAGCAACAGCAACCGCAGCAGCAGCTGCAGGCTCTATACCGTACTCATTTTTTAAAATATCAGCCAACTCATTAACTTCTTTTACGGTCAAGTTGACTAATTGTTCTGCGAAATCTTTTAAATCTGCCATGTTATTAATTTTACTGTTTGATTTTTAAATATGTGTATTCGAGTGCGTACTTATTTTGGGTCAGGATTCGCGTTCTGAAAGTGTTTTTAAAATTCCAGAAAGTTTCCCGCCTCCTGACTGAAGCGCTGAAACAACGTTTTTGGCTGGTGATTGTAACAATGTAATGATCTCTCCAACCAATTCTTCTTTAGATTTGATCGCTACTAGAGCGTCGATCTGATCGTCCCCAATATAAACGGCTTCTTCAATGAAGGCGCCTTTTAAAATGGGCTTATCAGACTTTTTTCTAAAGTTCTTGATCACCTTTGCAGGTGCGTTTCCTGATTCAGAAAACATTAACGAAGTGTTCCCTTTCAGGATCTCCGTCAACTCTCCAAAGTCCTGGTCGGAAGCTTCCATCGCTTTGGCGAGTAAGGTATTCTTTACCACTTGCAGTTGAATGTTCTCTTTAAAACAAGCGCGGCGTAACGCACTGGTTTGAGCAGCATTCAATCCTGCAATATCAGCCAAGTAGAGGTTTTTGACCCCTGCTAAAGCTTCTTTAAGGTTTTCTATTGCGTCGTGTTTTTCTTGTCTAGTCATTTGAATAAATTTTGTGCATTAACCCAATTTGGTATCTACAGAGATACTAGGACTCATGGTGCTTGACATAAAAATACTTTTAACATACACCCCCTTGGTTGTAGTGGGTTTAAGCTTGATCACGGTTTTGATCAGCTCGTCAGCATTTTCATAAATCTTTTCAGGAGTAAATGAAGCCTTACCGATGGCAGCGTGGACGATTCCCGTTTTATCAACCTTAAAATCTATTTTTCCACCTTTAACATCGGATACCGCTTTTTTGACGTCCATAGTTACCGTACCTGTTTTGGGGTTTGGCATCAAGCCACGAGGACCTAATACACGACCCAATGGGCCTAATTTTCCCATCACACTAGGCATGGTCACAATCACGTCAACATCCGTCCAACCCTCTTTAATTTTTTGAAGGTATTCATCCAAACCTACATAGTCTGCTCCTGCTTCTTTAGCATCGGCTTCTTTGTCTGGAGTAACTAGTGCTAAAACGCGCACATCTTTTCCCGTTCCATGGGGTAGGGTTACTACGCCACGAACCATTTGATTGGCTTTTTTAGGATCTACTCCCAATCGGATTGCCAAATCAATACTTGCATCAAATTTGGTATTGGTAATTTCTTTTACCAATGCAGAAGCTTCTTTAAGGGTATAAAGATTATTAGAATCTATTTTAGCCCGAGCTTCTTTTTGTTTTTTTGTTAATCTCGCCATTGCTTGGTTTTAATAAATTAAAAAGGTGCTTGTCCAGAAATTTTGAATCCCATTGAACGTGCAGTACCGGCTACCATTTTCATAGCAGACTCTAGGGTAAATGCATTCAGGTCAGGCATTTTATCCTCAGCGATGAGTTTTACCTGATCCCAAGTGACCGTAGCCACTTTTTTTCGGTTGGGTTCACCAGAACCTTTTTTAGCTTTGGCTGCTTCCATTAGTTGAACGGCCGCTGGCGGTGTTTTGATGACAAATTCAAATGATTTGTCCATGTATACAGTAATCGCTACTGGCAATACTTTACCAGGTTTATCTTGGGTTCTTGCGTTGAATTGCTTGCAAAATTCCATGATGTTGACTCCTGCGGCACCGAGCGCGGGTCCAACCGGTGGCGACGGATTCGCTGCACCTCCCCGAACTTGTAGTTTTAAAACTTTACTTACTTCTTTTGCCATTGTTTCATTTAATTTAGGAACGTGTTAGTGGAAGCATCACACGGATTCCTTAGTTATTAGTGTAACATTTATAATTTTTCAACTTGCATATAGCTCAATTCCAATGGTGTCTTTCTTCCAAAGATTTTCACCATGACTTCGAGCTTACGCTTTTCTTCATTTACTTTTTCTATCGCTCCTGTAAATCCGTTAAACGGTCCGTCGATTACTTTAACACTCTCTCCTACATTAAATGGAATAGCGACGTGTTCAGCTGTCAGTGCCAATTCATCTACTTTACCGAGCATACGGTTTACTTCTGCCTCTCTTAAAGGCACAGGGTCACCCCCTTTAGTTTCCCCTAAAAATCCGATCACATTAGTTACCGACTTGATGATGTGAGGAAGTTCTCCAGTTAAATTGGCCTTGACCATAATATAGCCTGGGAAGTAAACGCGTTCTTTGTTTATTTTTTTTCCGTTACGGATTTGGATCACTTTTTCAGTGGGCACAAGTATGTCTTCTACCAAATGGTCGTACCCAAAGCGGCTGATCTCAGACATGATGTAGTCTTTGATCTTGGCTTCTTGGCCGCTTACTGCACGGACCACATACCATTTTTTATTATTCACTGTCGTTGCCATTCTTATCCGATCAAATTAAAGTAAAACTGTATCACACGTGAGAGTACTGTATCCGCTCCCCAAATGGCTAAAGAAAATAAGATTGAAAACACCAATACGATTACAACTAATCGTTGAAGTTCAGAGCGTTCTGTCCAAGAAACATTGTTCTTAAGTTCTTCAAAGGACTCTTTAATATATGAAATCATGTTCTACTTTTCTTTTTTGCACGGGTTGAGAGGCTCGAACTCCCGACACCTGGTTTTGGAGACCAGTGCTCTACCAACTGAGCTAAACCCGTTTTTATTTGACACAAAAGGTATCCGCCTATTGGCGGACACCTTCAGGTCATTTTAAAAACATCTTAACTAGTCTAGGATCTCTGTTACCTGACCTGCACCTACAGTTCTACCTCCTTCACGAATCGCGAAACGAAGTCCTGTGTTTAAGGCTACCGGTTGAATCAAGTCTACATTGATCGTCAAGTTATCCCCTGGCATAACCATCTCTACTCCATCAGGAAGAGAAATGTTACCTGTTACGTCCGTGGTTCTAACATAAAATTGTGGTCTGTAGTTGTTGTGGAATGGAGTGTGACGTCCACCTTCTTCTTTTTTCAAGATATAAACCTCCGCTTTGAATTTAGAGTGAGGAGTTACAGAACCTGTTTTACAAAGTACCATTCCTCTTTTGATATCTGTTTTTTCGATACCTCTTAAAAGGATTCCTACGTTGTCTCCAGCTTCTCCTCTGTCTAATATTTTACGGAACATCTCTACTCCTGTAATGGTAGATTTCATTTTTTCAGCACCCATACCGATGATGTCAATTTCATCACCTGTATTCGCAACACCAGTCTCAATACGACCAGTAGCCACAGTACCACGACCTGTGATTGAGAATACATCTTCAACAGGCATTAAGAAATCTTTGTCAACATCACGTTTTGGTAATTCAATCCATGCGTCAACTTCATCCATTAATTTCATTACAGTATCTACCCATTTTTGCTCTCCGTTAAGAGCTCCAAGTGCAGATCCTAATACTACAGGAGAGTTATCTCCGTCATAGTCGTAGAACGAAAGTAATTCTCTCACTTCCATTTCAACGAGTTCTAATAATTCTTCGTCGTCCACCATGTCAGCTTTGTTCAAGAAAACAACAATACGTGGCACACCAACCTGGCGACCTAAAAGGATGTGTTCTCTAGTTTGTGGCATAGGTCCGTCCGTTGCAGCAACAACAAGTATAGCGCCGTCCATTTGAGCAGCTCCAGTTACCATGTTCTTTACATAATCGGCGTGACCTGGACAGTCTACGTGAGCGTAATGACGATTCGATGTTTGATATTCTACGTGAGAAGTATTAATGGTAATTCCTCTTTCTTTCTCCTCAGGAGCGTTATCGATTTGGTCGAAGCTTTTAGCTTCAGAGAATCCTGCGTCTGCTAATACTTTTGTGATAGCAGCAGTAAGAGTCGTTTTACCGTGATCTACGTGACCAATTGTTCCAATATTTAAATGGGGTTTTGACCGGTCAAATGTTTCTTTAGCCATAATTATTGATGTTTCATTGTTATTTTTAGGAGTGCAAATTTATTATTTTTTTTTATTCCACTAATCCTTTTGTATATTTTTTTTGATTTAGATCCAAAAAAAAGACTTTTTATAAAATATTCTCTTTGAGTTAGTTGATTTCTAAATCGTGGAACTGAATTTAAAATATCCCATTGCTTGGCATAGGGTATATAAGTCAAACTTTGGACTGAAGGTCTGTGCAGTCATTTGATTTTTGTTACTTTGTTTTTGCTAGAATTAAAAGTACTACACTATAGAATTTGACGTTCCTTTATGAATGCATGCATCATCGTTCCTTGTTATAATGAGGCCAAGCGAATTCCAACTCCTGCCTTTAACAGCTTTCTTTCAAAGGATTCGGATACCCAAATTCTCTTTGTCAATGATGGATCTACCGACGACACAGCGGAAATGTTACAAAAATTTCGAACACTTTATCCCAAACAGGTTGAAGTACTCAATCTAGAAAAAAACCTAGGCAAGGGAAATGCAGTCCGTATGGGAATACAAAATGCATTACACCATACCGATTGTACTGTTTTTGGTTTTTTAGACGCCGATCTTTCTACTTCGCTTGAAGAGTGGGTTGCATTGACCCAACTTATTACTGATGAAACCGAATTTGTCTTTGGTTCGCGGTTTAAAAAAATTGACAATTCCATTGAGCGCAAATGGTTTCGGTTTGTGGTGGGTCGGTTTATTGCCACAGCCATTTCAAAAGCGCTCAATTTAGCGGTTTACGATACCCAATGCGGATGTAAACTTTTTTCGCGAAACGCAACCCAACTGGCTTTTGCTAGTCCATTTATTTCGCCTTGGCTTTTTGATGTTGAATTGTTTTTCCGCTTGAAAAATCATTATGGAACTGCAACCTTTAAAGCAAAAAGCATGGAAATCCCCTTAAAAAACTGGACGCATCAAGAAGACTCTAAAATCAAATGGACCTATGGATTTACCATGTGGTTCGATTTATTCAAAATAAAACGCGCATACTCTTAATGGAACGATTCAAAGCCTACCTCTTTACCCATCGCTATGTCTTGAGCTTTTGGACCTTGGTTATGATACGGCTTTATTTTAATGCCGTGCTTCCTTTAATGGATAAAACCGAAGCTCGATACGGTGAAATCGCTCGACTGATGCATGAGACAGGAAATTGGATCACCCCCCAAATTGATTACGGCCTTCCTTTTTGGGCAAAACCTCCTTTGTCCACTTGGGCCTCTGCCTTATCCATTTCAGTATTTGGAACCGAAGAAGTTTTTGTTCGACTCCCCTACCTGATCGTGATGGTGGGCTTGGCCCTGTTTATTGGAAGATACGCTAAAGAGCAAAATACATCCTATTATATACCGGGTATCGTCGCGCTTAGTTTGCCCGAATTTTATTTGCACGCAGGAGTTGTTTCCACCGATACTTTTTTGACATTGAGTATTGCCCTGAGCATGCTTAGTTTTTGGGAAGCATTAAAGGAATCCGCCAAGCCGTATTGGGGCTACCTCTTTTTTGTCGGAATGGGTATGGGTTTGCTATCTAAAGGACCGATCGTAGGTATATTGACCCTTCCCCCCCTTGCCCTTTGGGCTGTGACCACCAAAAACATCAAAAAAACGTTCCGTTCCCTACCCTGGATCGGTGGGATTTTGCTCATGCTTCTTCTCAGTGTACCCTGGTATCTAATGGCTGAAGCGAAAAGTCCTGGATTTTTGGATTATTTTATAGTAGGAGAACATTTTGAGCGCTACCTCAATCCGGATTGGAAAGGAGACAAATACGGCTTTCCCAAACAGCAACCCTTTGGAATAGTCTGGGCTTTTTTTCTTCTATTCCTCTTACCCTGGTCTATTGCCTGCCTTCGCCTTTTAATCCAAAAAGGAAAAGACAGCTTACACCATCCCTGGATTTTATTTTTACTTTTTTGGGCACTGTGGACGCCTTTTTTCTTTACCTCTTCCTCCAGTTTAATCCATCCCTATGTTCTGCCCTCATGCCTACCGGTAGCTCTTAGTGTAAGTCATTATTGGAGTATTTTGAAGCACAAAAAAATCTATTTTTATATAGCCTTGGGATTACCTCTTTTCCTTTTTATTTTTCACCTGAGCGGAAAGACTCAATTCCTTTACGAGGCTACAACAGACAAGTATTTAATTGAACAAACCGAACCTGGAGTTGCGCTTTTTTCTTTAGATCGAAAATCGTATTCCAGTCAATTTTACACCCGTGGGAAAATCAAGCTGACGGATTCAACTGCTTTAAAACAATTACTCCAGTCGGAAACGAATTTTTATTTGTTGTTAGGCACTACGCAATGGGAAGAAATGAATCCCGCACTACAATCCCAATTTAACTTGGTTGACTCGAATCGAAAAAAAAGACTCTATCGATTTAAACCCCTCCTTCAGGGAAGAACTCAATAAAGAAAGAT
>JALQVM010000025.1 GCA_023263685.1 Flavobacteriaceae bacterium
GGGCACAACGGCGACGATGTATTTTGGCAACGTAGGGAAACGACCGACCAGCCTCCAGCGTAAGAGTTTAAAAAAAATAAATCGAGCGAGTAAATTTCCCATAATCAGTCGATACTGCTGAAGTCATCGTTTGGAAATCCGAGTAAATACAAGCGTTTTGTCGCACGAGTCATCGCGGTATACAGCCATCGCAAATAGTCTTTATCAGGTCCATCCGCAAGGTAGGGCTTTTCGACAAAAACATGTTCCCACTGCCCTCCTTGTGACTTATGACAGGTCACAGCATAGGAATATTTAACCTGTAATGCGTTAAAAAAGGGATTGTTTTTAACTTTTAAAAATTGTTTGAATTTTGACCGCTCTGAAGCGTAGTCCTCCAAGACGGCCTGGTAAAGTCGGTTGCCCTCCTCATAGGATAGTGAAGCAGCCTCCGTTTGAAGTGTATCCAACAACAATACCGTATCAAAAGGTTTTTCGTCTGGATAATCTACTAGTTGAACGCTTACTTCCGCAAACGAAAACCCATAGAGTTCCTTACGAGAATGAATGGATAAAATTTTAACTACATCCCCATTAGCAATAAAGCCTGGGACGGACTCTGGTGCCAACCAGAAATAATTATTTTTAACCACCATCAATTGATCTCCCACCGACAATTCATCTTCCAAACCTAGAATTCTTTTCCTAATGTTTTCATTATAACTATTTGCCCGTTTGTTTGAGCGAACGATAAAAACCGTTTGATCTACGCCAGATTCAGCAAAAGCAGATTCAATCGCTTCAAAAACATCCATTCCATTGTTGGTGTACCGTATGTCTTCATTTCCCTTTACATTAAATTTGAACTGATCATACAACTGTTGATTGAGATCCAGGCGTAATTGAGTGGCATTTTTTAAAATTTCAGAGCCCTTTTTCTGACGCACCACTTCTTCCAATTCTATACTGTACACCTGATCAAAATGAAATTGCCTCAATTCTTCTTCATCAAGTGCTGGGCTTAAATCCAAATGCACGGGAGGCAACTGCGCTTGATCTCCTACAAAGAGTAACTTGCACTGCTCTCCCCTACTGACATACTGAACTACATCGTGTAAGAGGGATCCATTTTCGAAGAGTTTTGCATTTTGTCTATCGTCTCCTATCATGGATGCCTCATCAACCACAAAAAGAGTTTTTTTGTATTTATTGGGTTTCAGCTGAAAACTCATTTTGCCGCCCTTCTCTGCTTTCGGATAATAGATTTGTTTATGAATGGTTTTGGCTGCAATTTTAGAATAGGTTGCCATTACTTTTGCAGCGCGACCCGTGGGTGCCATCAATACAATTTTATAGCCTATAGCAGGGATTGTTTTGACTAGGGCACTTATTAAAGTGGTTTTTCCAGTACCGGCATAGCCCTTGAGAAGGAAAGCCGTATTTTTTTTCGGAGAACAAATAAATTCGGAAATTGCAGGAAACCATAAGCGCTGAGATTCAGTAGGTTCGAAGCCAAAATTTGCTTCTAGCTGGGCACGGAATTTTTCTGGAGTCATGGAATCTTTCAAGAGGCTAAATATAATTCATTTTAAATACTTTTGTGATTCAAAAAAAATTGTAGTTTTGTTTTTATCATTTAAAATTACACAATGAAATTAGGTATTCAAATCGTTTTATGGATTGCGTCACTCTTTTTTGCTTACAAGATTTACGACTCAATCAATGGACCTATTAAATTCAACCAAACCAAAAACGAGCGCTATGCAAAAGTCATAGACCGTCTTAAAGATATTCGCAGGTCCCAAATCGCTCATAAAGATGTTAAAGGTGTTTTTTCAAATAACTTTGACAGCTTAGTTAAATTTATTGACGAAGGGTATTTTACCTTAATTGAAAAAAGAGACTCTTCTTATATGGAATACGACAGAACCTATCGTATTGATATGCTCCGTGAAGTCATCGTGATTGATACTTTAGGAACGGTTTCTGTTAAAGATTCACTATTTAAGAACACCACACGATACAAAAACATGGCCTACATTCCAATCGATGGAGTACGAGACAGCATGTTCAAAATCAATGCTGAGGTAATTAACAAAAACGGATACAAAGTACCCGTATTTGAAGTTAAGGTTTCTAAAAATGTAATTCTTTTTGATCAAGATCCTGACCTTGTCAAACAAGAAAACGAAACTGTTTCGGTAGATGGAGTGAACGGTTCTGAAATCGTATTAGGCTCATTAAGCAATGTGAGTACCAACGGAAACTGGCCGACCATTTTTGATGCCAAACAAGAATAACAGCATAGCACATACAGATACATCCATTCACCTTTTTGTGAATGGATTTTCTTTTTGTACCCCTTCCAAAACCGAATTTATTCCTACCCCTGAGGGAGAAGATTTTAAATCAGCCTGGACTGAACTGTTGAGCTTTTATCCGAAAGGTACTTTTGACCAAGCACAACTCATTTCCTACCACCAACCCTCCACCTTTGTCCCGGCTCAGTTTTTCGACCAGCAACTTTTGCCGAACTATTTGCGTTTTTTTAAAAAACTTGATTCAAATGCTGTACTCAATTTTGACGAAATTAAAAACCACGCTACAGTAAACGTCTATGCGCTACCCAAAGCCAGTTTAGAAATCATCAACTCAGAGCTGAGCGAAAATCGTTTGTGTCATTACAATACCCTCCTCTACTCTGAGGTAAAAGCCTTGTCCGCTTCCGCATCTAAGCCCTACCTACTTTTCATCCACCTTCAACAAGGGGCAATGGATCTTTACTTGACAAAAGAGTCCGATATGGTGTTTCAAAATCATTTCAGCATCAAAAACGAAGATGAATTTCTCTACTATGTTTTTTTTGTTGTAGAACAATACAAACTCAACAGCGATGCGTATCAAATCGTATTTCTAGGACAGATCGCCCGTTTTGAGCGACATTACAAAGCGATAACCCAATACCACTCAAACATTCGTTTTGAGGAAAGTGAGAGCTGTAGTTCCCTCGAAATCGACCAACATCCTGCTCCTTTTTTTGCACAATCTTATCGTTAATGCGCATCATCTCCGGAATTCATAAAGGAAGAAAAATTATTGCACCAAAAAAATTGCCTGTCCGGCCTACTACCGATCGGTCAAAAGAAGCGCTTTTTAATATTCTTCAGCATCAGCTGGACCTGACTGAACTGAATATTTTAGATTTATTTGCAGGTACAGGAAGTATCAGTTATGAGTTTGGTTCGAGAGGGGCTACCCAACTCACTGCGGTTGATCAAAATAGATTTTGCGTTCAATTCATTCAAAGCACTTCCCAGGCCCTTGCTTTGGAAATTAGAGTCGTACAAAAAGATTGCTTGACCTTTCTTGAAGATGAGGCCTCAAATTACGATTTGATTTTTGCAGATCCACCCTACGCTTTTGATCTGGACACCTACAAATCGATGGTTCGTCTAGCTCTTCTTAGGCTCAGCAATGAAGGTCAACTCATCGTGGAGCACTTCAATAAAATTGACCTTTCCTCCTTAGAAGGCTTTGAGTCCAGTCGGAACTACGGAAGTGCAACGTTTTCTTTTTTTAAAGGATAAAAAAATGCAGGCCGATAAGCCGGATTCTGTCGAGTCTTATCATTTATCTGGATGTAAAATTACTCTTACATTCTAGCCGCCTACCCGTCTACATTGGGCGAGCAACCCTTAGTTGTAGAACTACTTGGCGTTGCACCGCATAGAGTTTACCTGATTTCACTACAGCCGTACTGTACTTGCTTTCTGTTGCACTGGTCCGCTCCGCAAACGGAGGACGGGTGTTACCCGCTATGCTGCTCTAGGGTGTCCGGACTTTCCTCTTTTCTCGTAAAAGAAAAGCGATAAGATAGCCTGCGCTGCAAAGTTAGCCTTTTGTTGATAATTAACAGGGAATATCTTCTAACTTAGGAATGATTACAAAAACTGATTTCTATATTTGTCTTAATGGAGTCTTTTGTTGTTTCTGCGCTCAAATACCGTCCTACTACTTTTGAAGAAGTAGTGGGTCAACAAAGTATTACCCAAACCTTAAAGAACAGCTTAGAAAAGGACCAACTCGCCCAAGCACTGCTGTTTTGTGGGCCCAGAGGAGTTGGTAAAACCTCTTGCGCGCGAATACTTGCCAAACAAATCAACCACACTCAAACCGAATCTAAAGAGGAGGATTATGCCTTCAATATTTTTGAGCTGGATGCTGCGTCAAACAACTCGGTAGAAGACATTAGAAAAATCAACGAACAGGTCCGTATTCCACCTCAAATAGGCACCCATAAGATCTACATTATCGATGAGGCGCACATGCTTTCCAATCAAGCTTTTAATGCTTTTTTAAAAACTTTGGAAGAGCCTCCCAAACACGTCATCTTTATTTTAGCCACCACCGAAAAAAACAAAATCATCCCAACGGTACTTTCCAGATGTCAGGTTTATGATTTTAAACGTATTTCGGTCAGTGACATTCAAAATTATCTGGTAAAAATAGCGCAGGATAGAGCGCTGGAATTTGAAGAAAGTGCCTTATACCTTATTGCCCAAAAAGCAGAGGGTGCCCTTCGTGATGCCTTATCTATATTCGATCGGATGGTCAGTTTTACCCAAGGTAATTTATCCGCCAAAGCCGTAGCGGACAACCTCAACTTGCTCGACCACCAAACCTATTCCGATTTAGGTAACATTATTTTTAAAAACGATATTCCAGGCATCTTAAAGGCCTATGATGATTTGCTTCAACGCGGAATTGATCCGATACAGTTCATCAAAGGCTTAGGAGATTTCTTTCGGCATTTGATGCTTGCCAAAGACCCCAATACGCTTAGCCTTATGGAACTAGGGGAAGATGTCAAAAAAAGCTACCAAGAGGAAACCCATGCGTTATCAACCGAATACCTTCTCGATGCCATTGCGCTCATCAATACTTCGGAGGTAAATTATAAAAGCGTTTGTAACAAAAGGGTTCATGTAGAACTTATGCTCATGCAGTTGGCCTCACTCCATTTTAATGGAGAAAAAAAAAAGGCTACATCCTCCCAGCCCACCTAGCAACTAAAATTGAATCTTCCGAAATTAGGCCTTCAAAACAAAATGAAGCCCAACCTCAATCACCCCCTCCTCAAAAAGCAACTGTAGAAGCTCCTCCTAAACAGGATGAAGAGTCCCATGAACCGAAGCGTTATGAAGATACGCCTTCTCCCCTTCCTCTCGTACGTGAGGAACCGCCTACGGAAGCCGTATCCGAAAAAAATTCTCCTAACGAAAGTCAAGCCCTCTTAAAAAAAGAAGTATCTGGATTTTCATTATCTAGTATCGCATTAAAAAAAGCAGCGAAAAAAATCAATACTCCTGAAATGGTAGAAGAAAATCTACCAGAGGAATCCTTTGAACTGGATACCCTTCGGCAACATTGGAACACCTATGCTGAACGCTTAAAAAAAGAGGGCAAACAAAACATTGCGTCCATCATGCAAATGCATCAACCCGACTTGACCGATCCGTCCACCCTCACTTTTCAAGTGGCAAACGACATGAATAAGGTTGAAATGACCCGTGAAATAGAGCAACTCCTCCCTTTTTTAAGAGAAAAGCTGAGGCACTACGGTATTTCAATTGAGCTTAACATCACCGAAAGCATTAGAGAAGAATCCGTATTTTCCCCTCAAGAAAAATACCAACATCTGCTAAAGATCAATCCAGTGTTGGAAACCCTGCGTAAAAATTTTGACCTTGATTTTTGATTATGCTAGGACTAAAACTCCCTACTGATCCACGATGGGCAAACGTTGCCAAAAAAAATATTGAAGAAATACTCACTGATCATGCCTATTGCGAACAAAAAGCAGCAAGTACCGCCATTTCAATGATCATAGGATTTCCTCAACATGCGGAACTAGTAACCGCCATGACCGATTTGGCCCAAGAAGAAATGAGTCATTTTAAAATGGTACATGAATTGATACTCGAAAGAGGGTTGGTACTGGGGCGAGAACGAAAGGATCCCTATGTGATTCAATTGCGCTCTTTTTTCCCCAAAGGGGGCTCAAAAACCGATCATTTAGTCCATAAACTGCTCTGTGCTGCACTTATTGAAGCCAGAAGCTGCGAACGATTTAAAATTTTATCAGAGGAATTAGAAGACCCTAAGCTTAGAAAATTTTACCGTAAACTCATGATCAGCGAAGCCAATCACTACACTTTATTTTTAAAATTTGCTCGCACCTACGGAAAATCACGAGCAGCGGTTGATCAAAAATGGGAAGCTTTGCTAGAATTTGAAGCCTTATTGATGGAAACACTGGGGGATCAAGAAACCATTCACGGTTGAACCGTTTACTTTTTAGTCTTACACAATTCGCGAATCATACCGTCAGAAAGTCCTACTTTAGGAACATAGACCACTTTGGCACCCGTCCAACTTAGCGTGCGTAAGAAAAGCATGGCAGCAGGTAAAATAACGTCGGATCGATCCGGATTAAGTCCAAACTGAATGATTCGCTCTTCATAGGTCAAATTATTTAGTTTAGTATACAGGGCGCTCAAGGTGAAATACGTTATGGGACGACTTTCCTTGATCCCTGCCATTTTATGAAGTTTGTTGATGTTGCCTCCCGTACCGAGAAGATAGATTTTAGCATACTCTTCAGTATGCGATTTTACCCAGGCTTCTGCACGTTTCCACATCTCATCTGAAACCCCCTTATTTAACAATCGGACGGTTCCTATTTTGAATGATTTAGAATGAATTCTTTTTCCGTTTTTAAGTACACTAAACTCTGTACTTCCGCCCCCTACATCCACATAAAGAAAGGTTTTATCTTGCCCCATACCATCAAACACATTGGTGTTGGAAATTATTTTAGCTTCCTTTTTCCCGTCGATGATTTCGATTTGTATCCCCGATTTAATCAGGACCTTTTGCACTACTTTTTTTCCGTTATCAGCCTCTCTAAGGGCAGAAGTGGCAAAAGCTAAATAATCCTTCACTCCATGAACTTGCATCAGCATTTTAAACGCTTTCATCGACTTGACAATACGCTTTTGATTCTTTTTGGAAATGGATCCACTGGTAAATGAATCCTCTCCAAGCCGAATGGGAACTCGTACCAATGCATTTTTTAAAATGACCCGTTCCTTTTTATGATCTACCACATTGGAAACCAACATTCTGATGGCATTGGATCCTATATCGATAGCAGCGTATTTTTTTAACTTCATCCGCGACTTTTTTCAGAATAATAATCGTGGATTTTCCACTGCGACCGCAAGGACTCACTGTTGTTTTCAACTAAAGTATTTTGAACACTACCGTTTATTTTACGGGCCTTTACGTTGTCATTCCATGCAATTTCAAAAACGTCCTGGATTTCCTTTTTTAAAACTGTGTCGTAAATGGGAACGGCAACCTCTACTCTGTTTTCAATATTTCGAGTCATAAAATCTGCTGAGGAAATATAGACCTTAGGATCTCCTGCATTTTCAAACATATACACCCTAGGATGCTCTAAATACTTATCGACTATACTGATTACCTCAATCGTTTCACTCATTCCCTTAACCCCCGGAATCAAGCAACAAATTCCACGAACAATCATCTGTATTGGAACTCCTTCACAACTCGCTTCATAGAGTTTTTCAATCATTTTAAAATTGGTAATTGCATTCAGTTTTAACCGAATTCCACTTGGCAATCCAGCCTTGTGATTGTCAATTTCTTGATTGATCATTCGCACCACCGCATTGTGGGTGTAGTGGGGAGACACGATCAGGTGTTTGTATTTTTTTAGTTTGTAATGAACTTGTAAAAAATTAAACACTTTATTGACCTCTCTGAGGATTTGTTGATTGGAAGTTAAGAGGGTGTAATCTGTATATATCTTGGCTGTATCCTCATTAAAGTTGCCCGTACTGATAAAGCCGTATCGTTTTTTCTTACCGTTGACCATTTTTTCAACAACCCCAATTTTAGAATGCACTTTGAGTCCGGGTATACCAAATACCAGCTGAACTCCTGCAGCTTCCATTTGCTCTGCATAGGTGATGTTGTTTGTCTCATCAAAACGAGCTTGTAACTCGATTTGCACTAAAACTTTTTTGCCGTTTTTTACCGCATTGATTAATGCACTGGCTACATTGGATAACTTGGAAAGTCGATAAATGGTAATCTTAATCGTTGTTACCTCTGGGTCTAATGCCGCTTCTCTAAGGAACTTGATTAAATAAGAAAAACTGTGATAAGGCGTGTACAATAAAAAATCCTTTTGATCTACCGCCTTAATGATACTTTTCTCGAGAGACAAGCCGGGTATTGGCACGGGGTCTACCTTTGTGTATTGTAAATCTGAATTTTTGAACTGAGGGAAGTTCATATAATCCCTTCGGTGGTGGTAACGTCCTCCTGGAATTAAACTATCGGTACTGTCCATCCCTAAAATTTGCTTGACAACTTCTAGGGTGTCTTTTGCAATTTCTTTGTCATATACCATCCGAACAGGTTCAGCCAAAATTCGCTCACGAACACTTTCCACAATTTTATTGATATAACTTTTAGAAACATCACCTTCCATATCCAACTCAGCATCTCGCGTAACCTTGATCATGTGAGCAGAAATGGAAGTAAAGTCGAAGAAATTAAAAATGAGGTCAAAGTGATACCGTATCAAGTCATCCAAAAACATGACGTATTGCTTTTCACCCAAAGGAGGCAAAACAATAAAGCGATCCAAATCTTTAGGAATTTCAATGAGGGCAAACTTTGTTTTTGAGGTATGCCCGTTTTGAAACACTAATTTAACAGCTAAAAAAGCTTGATTGTCTGCAAAATCTTGCTGTTCCTGATCGGAAATCATGATGGTCATCAGGGCAGGGCTTACTTTTTGAATAAAATATTCTTTTAAAAACGCCTTATGCTCCTCTAACACCTGATTTTCATTGACAAAATAAATTTGTTCTTTTTCTAATTCCTTCTCAATACCCTGTAAAATTTGAGCACTTTCTTTTTGCTGTTTAATTACTTTCTGGGTAATCATTTTTAACAATTCGCTTGCACGCTCCCCGCCAAAAATCTTTTTCCCTGTTTTTTCAGACTGTGCTATACGCTGAACAGTAGCATAGCGAACTTGAAAAAATTCATCCAAATTATTGGAAAAAATTCCGATGAACCGCAATCGATCGAGTAAGGGGACATTTTCATGTGCCGCCTCCTGGAGGACTCGGGCATTAAAATCCAACCAACTCAATTCTCTATTGATAAAACGCGGCTGCTTTGGTGTATTCATTTCAAGATAGCTTTAGGAAGTCCGATCTGTGCCTTACCGTTCCCAACGTGTTTCCATTCATTTTGTTGAAACTGAATTTGTGCCCATCCAGCAGTGGGTAGGTGATCCAACTGAGTAGTGGATAAGGTACAAACAGCTGCGGTAAAAGCAGGATTGTGTCCCACACAAATAACTTTGGAATAGTGATCGGGTAAAGAGCTTATAAAATTGAGTAGGTGTGATACTTCAAAAGTATAAAGTTGTTCTCTAAGGGCAAGCAATTCAAAGGGTATATTGAGCTGATGCATCAGGATACAGGCAGTGTGCATGGCTCTATTTGCTGGGCTGGAAAACACCGCTTCAACGTCTTTAAAAACATCGGATGAAGCAGTTGCCATCTTTTTTATTCTGTGAATTCCCCCTTCCGTAAGGCTACGATTTCGGTCTTCAATTAAATATTCCCAGGAAGATTTTGCATGGCGCAACAGAAGTAATTCTTTCATTTTTTAGGGCGCTAGACGTTCAATACTCCAAAAACTTCCTTGCCATTGGCAACGAATTCGGTCGTGTAGTCGATTGGGGCGTCCTTGCCAAAATTCAATACATTTGGGCACTACTGCATAGCCTCCCCAATGCGGGGGACGTTCTACTGCTTTGTCTTGGTATTCAATCTCTAAGGCTTCTAGTTTGGCTTCTAAAATGGAACGGTCAGTTATAACCTTGCTCTGTTCGGATACGATGGCCCCCAATTGACTCCCTTTGGGTCGACTTTTGAAGTAATCGTCTGAAATGGAGGGAGCTAAAGATTCCGCTATTCCTTTGATGATGACTTGACGCTCTAGAGCGGGCCAGAAAAAACTCAGTCCTACTTTGGGATGATCTGCAATGGAAAGGCCTTTTTCGCTTTGGTAATTGGTATAGAATACAAACCCTTGATCGGTCAGTGCTTTAAGCAATACAACCCGTGCCTTGGGAAAATCATCCAAACCTAAGGTAGCAAGCATCATGGCATTGGCCTCCTCAATTTCTGGATGTTGATTTGCCTCATCAAACCAAATTTTAAAAAACTGTAAGGGATCGTTGTTGATGTCGGCTGACTTCAACTCGTTCTTACTGTAATTCTTTCTTAAATGTCCTAGGTCTTTATCTTTCATTACATGTGCAATTTACAACCCATTTCAATTATATGGAAAAGCTTTTTAAATCTTCAGACAAAAATACATTAGCAAACACGGTTGCGGCTTCTTCGATAAATTCATTTTTATCCGAATAACGATTCGAATAATGGCCTAAGAGGAGCCGCTTTACCCCCGCTTTACGGGCTATAGTGGCTGCTTGTTTTGCGGTGCTGTGTTTTGTTTTGGCAGCCAACGCCTTATGTTGATCTAAAAAAGTTGCTTCGTGATACAATAAATCAACGCCCTCTAGCTGCTGAACCAAGTCTTCCTTATAGGCGGTATCACTGCAAAAAGCATATTGTTTTGGGGGTTCTGGTGGGTAGGTCAATGCCTGGTTTGAAAGGGTGGTTCCATTCTCCAATTTCAGGTCCTTGCCCTCTTGCAATTGAGCAAAATGATAGGGTTGTAAATCCAAGCCTAAGATAGCTTCTGAATTGATTTTTCTTTGATTGGATTGAGCAGTAAAAAGAAATCCATTAGTATAAACCCTGTGATCCAAAGGCAGGGTCCTTACAGTACAGTGCTCATCTTCATAGATAAGTTCAGATTGATCCGTCTCAAGCTCCACAAAATGAAGTTCGTAATCAGTCCATGATTTTGCCAGCTTTAATTGAAGGGTAATAATTTCTTTGATGCCCTTGGGTCCGTATACGGTCAGAGGGGCTGTTCTGCCTAAAAGTCGAAAAGTACTGATTAATCCTACTAAGCCATAAAAATGATCTCCGTGTAGATGGGATATAAAAATGTGTCGGATACGGGCAAACTTAATTTTTGATTTTCTCAATTGCATTTGGGTCCCTTCGCCGCAATCGATTAAAAACAAATTTCCTTTGAGCTCTAGTAGCTGTGAGGTAGTGTGCTTATTTTCTCTTGGCGTAGCTGAATGACATCCTAAAATGGTGAGATTCATCATTGTTAAAAACCTAAGTCCCGTTGCATGCGTTCGAAAGCCAGAAAATCATGTGCCTCTTGTAACGTAGGAACCACATTCCAGTCCATTGCCCAACGGTCTAAATCGGCTTTGGACACCAGTATTACTAATGTTCTACCCTTTGTTTCGAGTATATTTTTGATTGTTTCTAAATCAGCAAGATCCAAAAGTGTAGCCCTGCAATCCAAGAGCAAATCAAACGGCTGATCTCCCTTGAGTTGTGTTAAGCATTGATTTTTATGTTGAAGGAATTCTTCAGCAGTTAGGCTTCCGATCTCATTTTCGTCTAGTTGAATCATGTGATTGGGATATTGAGTTTGGAGGCCAATAAATAAATGATCGCCATACGTATGGCTACGCCATTTTCCACCTGATCCAAAATAATTGCTTGCTCCGAATCCGCCACTTCACTGCTGATTTCTACTCCACGATTGATGGGGCCTGGGTGTAAGATGACAATCTCCTTACGCAAGGGCTTGAGTCGGTCGCGGGTCAAACCATAATTTTGGCTGTATTCTCTAGTGGAGGGGAAATAATTCAAATCCATGCGCTCATTTTGCACTCGTAACATATTTACCGCATCACACCATTTCAAGGTGTGGGAAAAATCAGTAGACACCGTAACGCCAAGGGACTCAATGTGTTTTGGTAGTAATGATTTTGGCGCACAAACTTGAACTTCAGCATTCAACATTTTTAGTGCATAAATATTGGACAAGGCTACTCTGGAATGTAAAATATCTCCAACAATAGCAACTCGCTTGCCTGCCAAATCCCCAAACTTTTCCTGAAGAGAAAACGCATCCAATAAAGCTTGTGAAGGATGCTCATGAGTACCGTCTCCCGCATTGATGATACAAGAATCCACCCGTTTAGATAAAAAGTGAGCCGCTCCAGGATGCGGATGCCGTATAACGACCATATCCACCTTCATTGC
The DNA here is from genome assembly GCA_023263685.1 of Flavobacteriaceae bacterium. Classification (GTDB taxonomy): domain Bacteria; phylum Bacteroidota; class Bacteroidia; order Flavobacteriales; family Flavobacteriaceae; genus MS024-2A. The sequence goes on from JALQVM010000025.1 coordinate 12,300, forward strand.
TAAAATATTATTGACTGTATCTACCAAGGTCTCTCCTTTTTTTACAGAGGATTGGTTGGCAGAAAAATTGAGTACATCGGCACTCAACCTTTTTTCCGCAAGCTCGAATGATAATTTTGTACGGGTACTGTTTTCAAAAAATAAATTTGCAATGGTGATGTCCCTTAAACTGGGTACTTTTTTAATGGGCCTATTGATAACCTCCTTAAAGTGTTTTGCCGTTTCAAAAATCAAGTGTAAGTCCTCCTCCTGAAGGTATTTTATTCCCAAAAGATGTGAAACACTTAATGCTTTCATTCCAGATGTTTTTCTAGGTATACCGTATTTTCGGTTTCATTCTCTGACCAAACCACTTTAACCTTATCGCCTTGGAGCGCATCGATCTGTGCCCCCAGGTAATCGGGCTGTATGGGCAAATGCCTGCTGAATCTTCTATCGATAAGTACCAACAATTCGATGGACTTGGGTCGACCATAGGTGTCTATGGCGGTCAATGCAGATCGAATACTTCTTCCTGTAAACAGTACATCATCAATCAAGACAACATCTTTTCCCTCTACCGATTGGTCCATGACCGTTGCATTCGCATTTAAAGGGTGTTCACTTCGTCTAAAATCATCTCGAAAAAAGGTGGTGTCTAATTTTCCTATTTTGGGAGAATCAATACCTGATTTGACTAACAAGGACACGAGCCGATCCAATAATAAAGTCCCACGGGGTTGCAAGCCAACCAGTACAGCATTTGAAAAATCACCATGCCGTTCAATCAATTGATAACAAAGTCGATTCAGGATGATCGTAATCTTTTTATCGCTAAGTAGCACTTTGGGCTCCATCCTTTGAATAATGATACAAAAATAAGGCATTCTCCACGATAAAAAAAACCCTCCAAAAGGAGGGTTTAATTTTAATAAGAAAGAAATGTAGGAACCTTATTCGTTATCCATTTGCTCTTTCAAATTCGCTAAGGCATCCAAATCGCCTAGCGTTGCTTTGTCAGAATTAGAAGCCGCTACTTTTTGAGCTGCGCGCTTCACATTTTTCATCTCTTGTTCTCTAAAGGTTACCGTATGAGAAGCTACAACTCGCTTGAATTCTTTACTGAATTCAATGATTTTGAATTCTGCTTCCTCACCTTTGTTGAGTTTACTACCGTCTTCTTTTTCAAGGTGACGTGTAGGAACAAACGCAACGATGTCATCATTAAAATGAATGGTCGCCCCTTTGTCCACCACTTCAGTAATTGCAACAGTATGGGTGGTGTCTACCGCAAATTCCTTTTCGTATTTATCCCAAGGATTGTCCGTAGTTTGTTTGTGTCCTAAACTTAATTTACGACCCTCAACATCCAATTCGAGTACAATTACATCAATTTTATCCCCTAGGGTTAAAACTTCAGAAGGGTGCTTTACTTTCTTGGTCCAAGAAAGATCAGAAATGTAAACCAAACCGTCTATACCCTCTTCCAATTCAATGAACACTCCGAAATTGGTGAAATTTCTAACCGTTCCTGAATGTTTGGATCCGATTGGATATTTAGAAGTAATGTCGGTCCATGGGTCTGGAGTAATTTGCTTGATTCCGAGTGACATCTTTCTAGACTCACGATCTAACGTTAAAATTACGGCTTCAACCTCATCGCCTACGTTTACAAAATCTTGTGCCGATCTCAAGTGTGTAGACCAAGACATTTCTGATACATGAATCAAGCCTTCCACACCTTCTTCGATTTCAACAAAAGCACCGTAATCAGCAATTACAACAACTTTTCCTTTGACTTTGTCTCCTTCTTTTAGTGTTTCAGACAATTGATCCCATGGGTGGGCACTGAGTTGTTTCAGACCTAATTGGATTCTTGATTTATTATCATCAAAGTCAAGAATTACCACATTTAATTTCTGATCCAATTCTAAAATTTCACTTGGGTGGTTGATGCGGCTCCAAGAAAGGTCGGTGATGTGAATTAAACCATCAACACCCCCTAGATCGATAAATACTCCGTAGGAAGTGATGTTTTTAACCGTTCCTTCAAGTACTTGACCTTTTTCTAACTGGCCAATGATCTCTTTTTTCTGTTCTTCAATATCCGCTTCAATCAATGCTTTATGAGAAACTACCACATTTTTAAACTCGTGATTGATTTTCACAACTTTAAATTCCATGGTTTTGTTTACATATTGATCGTAATCGCGAATGGGCTTGACATCAATTTGCGAACCGGGTAAAAAGGCTTCGATGCCAAACACATCTACGATCATTCCTCCTTTGGTTCTACATTTTACAAATCCACTTACGATTTCACCGTTGTCATGGGCATTATTCACTCGATCCCATGCTTTGATGACACGTGCTTTTCTGTGCGACAAAACCAGTTGACCCGTTCTGTCTTCACGCATATCAACGATAACTTCTACTTTATCCCCTACCTTTAAATCAGGATTGTATCGGAATTCATTCAACGAAATCACCCCTTCCGACTTGGCATTGATGTCAATAATCGCCTCACGGTCGGTCATGTAGACCACCACACCTTCGATTACATCATCGTCTGCGGTATCAACAAAGTTATCTTTGACTAATTTTTCAAATTCATCCAATTGTTTGTCTTCGATCACATCAATTCCTTCTTGGTAATTGTGCCAATTGAAGTTGGATAAAAATTCAGCCTGCGCAGTTTCCGTATCTTTAGCGCTTGGCTTTTTGTCCTCTTTTACTGCAACGTCTTCCGTAGTATCTGCTACTTGAACTTCAACAGCAGCCTCTGTAGCTTCTACAGTTACTTCCACTTTTGGAGTTGCTACTTTTTCCTTTTTAGGGGCCGCTTTTTTAGCTTTTGCAGCAGTCTCTTTTTTTGCAGTTGTTTTTTTGGGAGCAGCTTTTTTAGCGGTTGCTTTTTTTGCTGCGGGTTTCTTAGCTTCAGCGCTTTCTTCAGCCGCTGAATTTTCGGTTGGTTTCTTGGCCATTTCCGAGGGTTTTGTATTCTGTAAAACGGGAGCACCTGAGTTGCGATTACAGAAGTTGTTAACGTTTTAAATCGTGGCTTTTCGGTTGCTCCTACCAATTAAAAAGCGTGCAAATATACTTCTAATGGCTTGACAAACAAATAATTTAGATGTTTTTTATCGAAACTCAGTTGAGCTGTTTTGAGACTTGAGCGTACAAAAGATCAAATACCTCCTCAATCGTTAGGTTACTCACCTCTATTTCTAGGGCATCTTCAGCCTTTTTGAGGGGAGCATAGGCCCTTGTAGTATCTTGTTCGTCCCGAGCTTTTACACTAGCAAGTACAGCCTCATATGATTCGTCTACACCCGCTTGCACTTGCTCTTGATACCTTCTCATGGCACGGACCTCAGGCGTGGCTGTTAAAAAGAATTTACATTCTGCTTGAGGAAAAACTGCTGTACCGATATCGCGACCGTCCATCACCACCCCTTTATTAGCCCCCAGTAGTTTTTGGGTCTTACTCAAAAAAGATCGCACTTCTTTTTGTGCAGCTACTTTACTTACGTGTTGATTAATTTTTGGATCGCGAATAGCCTGACTAACATTTAGGCCATTTAAAAAGGTTTGTTGTTCCTCAGCCCCTTCTTCAAAATGAATTTGGATCTGATCCAGCGACCGATTCAGCAGGTCAAAATCTAGGTTTCCCTCAGGCGGTTGTTCCAATGCAAAAAGGGTAACGGCGCGATACATTGCTCCGGTATCTACATAGGTGTAGTTTAATGCTTTTGCAAGGCGCTTCGCTTGAGTACTTTTACCCGTAGCAGCAAATCCGTCAATCGCAACGATCAGTTTATTCATGTCCTAAAATTAACATTTAAATGTTAGGAGGTGATCAACCGCTTCGCATTTACTACCTTTTGAGCCGTTATAGCAATGGCGATAACCTCGTGCATTTCTGATACATAATGAAACTTCAATCCTTTAAGGTATTTGGGATTGATTTCTTTGATGTCCTTTTCATTTTCTTTACACAAAATGATTTCTTTGATTTTCGAACGTTTGGCAGCGAGAATTTTTTCTTTAATACCACCTACAGGAAGCACTTTACCCCGTAAGGTAATTTCTCCTGTCATGGCTAAATTTTTCTTAACTCGTTTTTGGGTAAAAAGGGATACCAAAGAGGTCAACATGGTGATTCCTGCACTAGGTCCGTCCTTAGGTGTTGCTCCCTCCGGTACGTGAATATGCATGTTGTATTCGTCAAATTTAAATTCTGAAAGACCCATATACTCAGCATTGGCTTTGATGTATTCCATTGCGATAGTCGCCGACTCTTTCATGATCTTACCCAAGTTTCCGGTAATGCTTAAGTTTCCTTTTCCTTTCGATATGGCTGACTCTATAAAAAGGATGTCGCCTCCTACAGAAGTCCAAGCCAAACCAGTAACTACACCAGCCACATGATTGTTTTCATACAAATCCCGATGTACTTTTACCGGTCCTAGTATTTGGACCAACTCCTCAACCGTAGGTGAATTGTTATACTCTTCCTCCATAGCGATGGATTTAGCAGCAAAGCGCACTGCTTTTGCCACCTGCTTTTCTAAGCCTCGAACGCCAGACTCACGGGTATATCCTTCTACAATTTTTTCTAAAACGGCTTTCTTCAAATTCAGCTGGTTTTTTTTCATCCCATGTTCTTTCAACTGTTTAGGCAATAAAAACTTTTGTGCGATGGCTGTTTTTTCTTCTAGTGTGTAGCCGCTAACTGAAATCATTTCCATACGGTCTCTCAATGCACTGTGTACAGGAGCTAGGCTGTTTGCCGTAGCGATAAACATGACTTTGGATAAATCATAGCCTAACTCTAAGAAATTGTCATAAAAGCTGGTGTTTTGTTCTGGATCCAAAACTTCCAATAACGCAGCTGCTGGGTCGCCCTGAGCCCCTGTAGCTAATTTGTCAATCTCATCTAAAACAAAAACAGGATTTGAAGTTCCTGCCTTTTTAAGGCTTTGGATAATACGGCCCGGCAAGGCGCCAATATAGGTTTTGCGATGCCCACGAATCTCGGCCTCATCCCGCATTCCCCCTAAAGAAATCCGAACATATTCTCTGCCTAATGCTTCAGCTATAGATTTTCCTAAAGAGGTTTTTCCTACCCCTGGAGGTCCATGCAGGCATAAAATGGGCGATTTCATGTCATTTCGCAGCTTTAATACAGCGAGGTATTCGATGACTCTTTTTTTAACTTCCTCCAGTCCAAAATGATCTCGATCTAAAATTCTT
>JALQVM010000026.1 GCA_023263685.1 Flavobacteriaceae bacterium
CATAGGTTTGGATTAATTCCCAATTAAAGAGGACCGGCGGTAAAAAATAAGGGTCTGTATCCTCCGAAACAGAACATCCTAAAATACTTAGTAGTAGAAATCCTAGGAATAATGACCGCATTAATTTTGAGAAGCTTTTACTAAAAATAATCCAGATTCAATATCGTTAATAGCTACCACCCCACTTTCAAAAAAGGGGTAGACATTCCAAGCTCCGTTAAACGTCGCTCGGTTTGTAGCGGGATAGGTATCAAAATAACCCATTTCTTCAACCTGTTTTTCCTCAATTCCACTCAGATCGAGTACTCTAAGTCCAGCGGTATAGCTGGCTATAAAAAACTGATCTCCCCTAGAGTAGCCATTGTGATCAATGGCATTGACCGCTGAAAAATAGTTTAGATGAAGAGCGGGGTCTGTTAGATCCGTTAAATCAAAGATTCTTGTGGAGGTGGGGGATCCAAAATTGAGCTCATCCAACTCATCCCCTAGTAGAAAATAACGATGGTCTTCTGACAAATAGCCTTGATGGGTATAACCCCCATTTTGGTAAGAAATCGACTGAATCCACTCAGGGTTATTTTTATCGGTAACGTCTACTATTACAATGCGATTGTTTTCCCCCCCATCACTGTTGCTACCAAAAAAAAGTTCCTTTCCTTGAAAATTTTCATCCGGTCCTTGATAGACCACTATTTGGGCATCATGGGTATAGGATGCTTCGTCAAAACCACCTGCTACAAGGGGGTTTTTAGGGTCGGATAAATCAATAAAAACAGGGCCTCCGTTGTACAGCTCAGAACCCAATACATAAGCATATCCGGTGGCTTCATTAATTGCAATATTATGCGCACTCCCGAAATCTTTTAACGATGCATCTGCTGCAAAGGTTTGAATTTCTGTTTGACCTCTAAGTTTTGTTAAATCAAATACCTGCAACCCGTGGTCCCTAGCTTCGCTAACCACAAAAGCATGGTTGTTGTACACCTTAACATCTCTCCAAATACTGGTTTCTGAAGCTGTGGGTAATTTGCCTAGATATATTGGGTTTTCGGGGTCTTCAATGGAGACAAAACCTACCCCGTCATCTAAACCGTTCAGCACATATTCGATTCCTGTCTCGGGGTCTGTCCATCCCCAATTGTCATTAGCGGATTCGCTGCCAAACTGATCTAGGGTAACCCGTGAAAGAAGGTCATACCCCTGACAAGGATAATTTCCTGCCATTCCGTTTTCACAAGGGGTGTATCCTAGGGGAGCTTTGGTCTCGTTTGGGGTCTCGGGCAAATCGATCTCAGTAGCGTCAATACTTAAGGTTGGCTCAGCATCTGGAGTACAATTTAAAAGAAGGAAAAAGGCGAATAAAAGGAGGGGCTTGTATTTCATGGTGTATTTTTGGTTAAAATTACAAAAAAAACATAAGTACTTATGGGCTTTAACAATTAGCTAAGGTTCCTTACTTTTGAGCCATGTTTGAAGATAAAAACACCACCAAAACTCCTTTGGAATCCCTGGGAGAATTTGCATTAATCGACGCATTAACCCATACGATAAAACTGCAAAATAAATCAAGTCTTTTGGGCGTAGGAGATGATGCAGCCGTCATCGATCATGGCTCCAAACAAACCGTAATCAGTACCGATCTGCTGGTCGAGGGGGTTCATTTTGATTTGAGTTATATGCCCTTAAAACATTTGGGGTATAAAGCGGTTATGGTCAATCTTTCGGACCTCTATGCCATGAATGCGATACCTACACAAATCACGGTCTCCTTAGCCGTATCCAATCGGTTTACACTAGAAGCCCTAGAGGAGCTGTATTCCGGTATTGCCTTGGCGTGTAAAAATTACAAGGTCGATTTAGTGGGTGGAGATACCACCAGCAGTACTACCGGATTGACACTGTCTATTACGGCAGTTGGCATGGTCTCCAAGGGCAAGCTCGTCACCCGTTCGGGGGCAAAAGAGAACGATTTGTTAGTCGTAAGTGGTGATTTAGGAGCCGCCTACACGGGTCTACAAATTTTAGAACGAGAAAAGGCCGTGTTTAAAGTAAACCCCAACAACCAACCCGACTTGAGTTCCTACACCTACAGTATTGAGCGCCAACTCAAACCTGAAGCCAGAAAGGATATCATCGAATTGCTTGAAGAATTAAAGATTGTACCTACATCTATGATTGACATCAGCGACGGGCTTTCCTCTGAAATCCTCCACCTCTCAAAAGCTTCTCGAGTAGGGTTTCAGCTTTATGAAGAAAAATTACCTATGGATCCTGAAGTAAGTTTGATCTGCGAAGAATTTAAATTTAACTCCACCACGGCTGTACTAAACGGAGGAGAAGATTATGAATTGCTATTTACGATTTCTCAAAAAGACTTTGATAAAGTAAAAAATCACCCGTTACTTACTGTGATTGGTCATGCCGTAGATCCAAAGGCAGGATGCCAACTCGTGAATGGCTTGGGGCACCAAATTGAATTGACAGCACAAGGGTGGCAAAATTTTAATCCCTGAACTAGCCTAGGGCAACGTCTAGGGTCATCATCACAATAAAGCCTCCTATAAAACCGAGGGTTGCTATATCGGTATACCGATCTTGCTGAGTTTCTGGAATCACCTCCTCAACCACTACAAAAATCATAGCCCCAGCCGCAAAAGCCAAAGCATAAGGAAGCAATGGAGTAAAAAAAGTAACCGCCACAGCTCCAATCACCGCTGCAAAAGGCTCAACGATGGCCGACAACTGACCGTACCAAAAGCTTTTAAAACGACTTACTCCTTGCCTTCTCATGGGCATAGAAACTGCAATTCCTTCCGGGAAATTTTGTACCCCAATTCCGATAGCTAAGGCCACAGCCCCTGCAATTGAGGCTTCAGGTATGCCTGCCGCAACCCCGCCAAACAATACCCCTACGGCCAATCCCTCAGGAATGTTGTGGAGGGTAATTGCCAAAACCAACAAAGTGGTGCGATGCCAAGGGGTTTTAATTCCCTCGGATTCCTTAAAGTTGATATGAACGTGAGGGAGAATTTTATCCAAACCAAAAATAAACATGGCTCCTAGAGCAAAGCCCACAGCGGCAGGTATTACTTTGACAAAACCCTCTCCGGGACTCATTGCAATGCCGGGTGCCAACAAGCTCCAAAAACTAGCAGCTACCATCACCCCGCCGGTAAAACCTAACAGCCCATCCAAAAGGGCTCGATTCAGCTGTTTAACAAAAAAAACCAAAGAGGCACCCAAAGCGGTAAGCCCCCAAGTAAACAGCGTAGCATAAAATGCCCCAGCGATTGGGCTAATGGATTCAAAAAATGTAATGATAGGCTCCATCTTCGTAATTGATTACAAAAATACTGACTTCCTAAGAATAGTTCATCAATTCAAATCGAATTAATTACATTTACGAATCTGACTATGAAAAACGAAAAATTCGATTATATCATTTGTGGTGCTGGAGCGGCTGGATTGCTTCTGCTAAAGGAAATGAGAGCAGATTCGTTTTTTTCCGACAAAAAAATCCTTTTAATAGAAAAAGACCTCAAAAACACCAATGACCGAACCTGGTGCTTTTGGGAAACTGAGGCAGGAGCCTTTGATGATTTGGTTGAAAAGAAATGGAATCAAGCGCTCTTTATCGCGCCGGAAAAAAAACAGGATTTTGCCCTGACGCCCTACCAATACAAAATGATGCGTTCCAAAGTATTTTACGACAGTACGTTCCCCTCAGCGCCCCTTGCTAAAAACATTAAAGTGCTACGAGCGGAAATACAAGAAATACACTCAGAAGGTGAGTATACAGAAGTGCAAACGGATCAGGGAACTTTTACAGCTCCTCAGGTTTTTTCTAGTCTGTTTGACCCTAAAAAAATGAGCGGCCAAAATAAGTACCCTGTGTTAAAACAACATTTTGTCGGCTGGTTTGTCCAGGCACCTAAAGGTAGCTTTGATCCGGAAAAAATCCTTTTTATGGACTTTACAATTCCTCAGAGCCAACAAACGCGTTTTCTCTACCTTTTGCCTCAAAACGACGAGCACGCCTTAGTTGAGTATACGCTGTTCTCAAAAGATCTTTTGCCCACAGCAGAATATGAAGAAGGGATTGAAGCCTATTTACAGTCCATGGGAATCACTGACTACCAAATTGAAGAAAAAGAACAGGGCAACATCCCGATGAGTTGCTTCCCTTTGAATCAATTTAACACTCCCAGTTTACTTCATATTGGTACTGCTGGAGGATGGACCAAAGCCAGTACGGGCTTTACATTCATGAATGCCTTTCGACAAACCAAAAAACTCATTCCTTTTATTAAAACAAACCAAGACCTCAGCACTTTTCATCAAAAAAATCGGTTTTGGTTTTACGATTTGCTGTTCCTAGACGTTCTTGAAAAATACAATGAGCAAGGGAGTACCCTTTTTATTCGAATGTTTGATAAAAATCCGCCCTTGAGAATTTTTAGGTTTTTAGATGAACAAACTTCCTTCGGAGAAGAACTATTGATCTTATCCTCTTTTTCTATCCAACAAATCGGTTGGTTTCTATCCGCTTTCTTTAAGCGAATTTTTTAAAATTTTCGCTGCATTAGTTCGTTGGCAAAAGCCCTCAAAACTGCTTTTCTTTTTTCCGTAAGGTTCAGAGATTCCAGCACTACATATGCTTTAGCCGTGTAATCTTGCATCAGTTCTTGACTCTCTGTGGCAGCGTTGGTTTCAACAAATATATTTTTTACAGCTTTTATTTTCTCTTCGGTATTGTTGTGCGGATTCTCTGCAAACCAATGGCTCAGTTGGGATTTTTGTTTTTCATTGCCCAGCATCATGGCTTTGTGGTAAAGAATGGTTTTTTTGTTTTCAATAATGTCACCCCCTACTTGCTTTCCAAAAGTTTTTGGATCCCCAAAAGCATCCAAATAATCGTCTTGAATCTGAAAAGCCAATCCAAGTAATACTCCAAAATCGTAAATTTTCTGTGCCTCTTCTTCGCTAGCTTCCGCTACATAGGCCCCCATTTGGAGAGCACAGCCCACCAAAACAGCCGTTTTTAATCGAATCATCTCCAGATAGGCCTCTAGGGTAGTTTCATTTTGTTTTTCAAAATCAACATCGTATTGCTGACCCTCACATACCTCAAGAGCGGTTTTGCTGAGCAGCCGAGTCAACTGAGAATGCAGCTCAGCAGGGTAGGCTTCCAAAGATTGATAAGCCTGAACCAACATGGCGTCTCCAGATAAAATTCCGGTATTGAGATCCCATTTCTCGTGAACTGTTGGTTGGCCTCTTCGCAAGGGCGCATCATCCATTATGTCGTCATGCATTAAGGTAAAATTGTGAAAAAGCTCTACGGCTAGGGCTGCAGCTAGACTCTTCTCAGGATCCCCCTTAAAGACATCCGTAGCCATTAAGGTTAAGGTTGGACGAATGCGTTTCCCTCCCAGAGCCAACAAATAGGCTATGGGAGTATAAAGTCCTTCGGGGGTTTGCTTTTGTTGGACCGTTTGAAGGTAGTCCTGAAACTGTGTACTGTAATGCAGCATGGATTGGTTTTTTGTAAAAATACGCTTTAATCTGAATCAAAAAGAATCAGAAACTTTAGAAACTTTTTTTGTATAATAGTTTCCCTCGTGTATCTTTGTCAAAAAAAAGAACATGAAAAAGGAAATTGTCGAACACGCCATTCCCCTTTTTTTACAATACGGTTTTAAAAGCATCACCATGGATGAAATCGCACAGCAAATGCGGATTTCTAAAAAAACCATTTATGCTAATTTTGCCACTAAGGAGGACCTGATTAAAGAAACAACACTGGTCCACCATAGCCGCATCATGGAAAGCCTACAAACCATTGCCAAACAGGCAAAAGACCCCATCATTGAGCTTTATTTGCTAAAGAAAGAAGCTTTAAAACACCTTTCAAACGATCAGACCTCTCCCCAATACCAACTGCAAAAGTTTTATCCCAACCTATACGAAATGGTTCGTGCCAAAGAATTCTCCATCTTGAGCGGTTCTTTTTCCAAAGGGATACAAAAAGGAATCGAGACCGGTCTGTTTAGAAAGGAAATTAATGTTGACTTTATTACCAGAATATATTTCAATGGAATGCGAGGGGTTACAGACATCAATCTTTTTCCTCCAGATCAGTACAAAATTGATCAATTATTGATTGATTTTTCAGAATATCATTTGCGTGCCATATGTACCCCTTTGGGTATAGAAAAATTAAATCATTACAAAAAAGAATTTATCACATGAAAACTTCCCTCAATCTCATACTCCTCTTAACCCTTTTCATTACAAGAATTTTTGCTCAACAACTGCCCGAAAGTGTACGTCTCCAAGAGGCTGTGGCTTTTGGACAAGAAAACAACCGACAACTGCTCAATGCCAACCGTGAGGTACAACGTGCTTATAAAGAACGCTGGAGCACTATTGCCATTGGACTTCCTCAAATTAGTGCAAGTGCAAATTATCAGAATTTTCTTGAGCTTCCTACCTCCCTCATTCCTGCTCAATTTTTTGGCGGAAAAGAAGGAGAGTTTGCCGAAGTACAATTTGGAACTCCCCAAACCATGGACGGCGGCATCACGCTTCAACAATTGCTTTTTGACGGCTCTTATATCGTTGGACTGGAAGCCTCAAACGTGTATCTTGATATTTCAAAAAATCTTTTAGAAAAAACGGCTTTAGAAATTAAAAAGAATATTGTGTCCTCTTACAGTTCTGTTTTGCTTATCGAGGAAAATATCGTGTTTTTAGAAAAAAATAAAAACAGTCTTGAGGCAAACTTAACCGAGGTAAGGTCTCTTTATGAAAGCGGTTTTGAAGAAGAAGAGAGTGTGGAGCAACTCCGATTAACCCTCTCCAGTGTCGAGACCCAATTGCGCTACGCCAAAAACACTAAGGAATTAAGCCTTAACATGCTCAAACTCCTGATGGGGTTTCCTACTACTGCTCCTTTACAACTTCTTGATACTTTGGAGTCCTTGACAACTGAAGGCCTGTTTGAACAAGACTATGCGTCAGACCTTAACCTCGATAACAATATTGACATTAAAATTGCTGCCAATAATTTACGCTCGGAAAGCCTGCTTTACAAATTTGAAAAATCAAAAAGTTTGCCCAGACTGTCCGCTTTTTTAAATGGAAATTATACCGGGAATAGTCAAACGTTTTCATTTACCGACCCCGATCAAAAATGGTTTGGAGCAGCCTTATTTGGGGTAAATCTCCAAGTTCCCGTGTTCAGTTCCTTTATGAGAAGAGCGCAATCCCAAAAAGCAAAAATTGCGGTTGATCAAGCTGAAACTTCTTTAGAAGAAACCCAGGAGCGCATCAGCATTGAGGTTCAAGCTGCAGTAAATGAGTACCGCCTGGCAGTTGAAACCTATTTTACCAATAAAGACAATTTAGCCTTGGCCGAACGGATTGAACAAAAAAATCAATCCAAGTATTTTGAAGGTATGGCCAGTTCTTTCGAACTGAGACAAGCCCAACTTCAATTGTACAGCGCACAAAATAATTACCTCTCCGCCATTCGAAATGTAATCCAAAAAAAATTAACTCTAGAAACTCTTCTTAACACCCCAACTGAATAAAAATTATGAAAAAAACTATCCTCTACCTCAGCATTTCACTTTTGTTGTTCCGATGCGGACAACCCCAAGAAGTCAAAGATGAAAAAGGTTTAGCCGCTTCAAATTTGGAAAGCCTTCAAGCACAAAAAGATGAATTGACCCAACAAATCAATACGGCTACCCTTGCTCTTGAAAAAGTCAACGCAGCCATGGATCAGCTGACCCCTACTGAAAAACGGGTATTAGTAACTGCTGCTCCAGTAGAAGCGGTCAATTTTGAACATACCATAGAAGTACAAGCCAATGTCAAGACAAGACAAAACTTGGAATTGTATCCAGAATTTGGCGGAAAACTGAGTGCGATTTATGTCGTGGAAGGGCAGTCTGTCAAAAAAGGAGCCCTATTGGCTAAAATTGATGATGCAGGACTCCAAGAACAATTGGATCAAATTGCACTTCAACTCAGCCTTTCGAAAACAACTTTTGAGCGCACAGAGCGACTTTGGAATCAAAAAATTGGCTCAGAAATGATGTATTTGGAAGCAAAAACACGTTTTGAAGCACAAACGAAACAGCTGGATCAGATGAAAAGGCAACTTGCCAAAACGAAAATCTATGCGCCCTTCAATGGCACCATTGATCAGATATTTGCCAATCAAGGAGCTAATGTTGCCCCAGGAATGACCCCTATCCTTAGAATCGTCAACCTCAACACCATGTATGTGGAAGCCGATGTGCCGGAAAACTATTTAACCTCTGTAACCCAAGGAAGCAAAGCCACGGTTGAAATACCGGTACTGGGTCAACTTCAAAATACCCAAATTCGTCAAACAGGCAGCTACATTCAGCCGAGCAATCGAACCTTTAGGGTTGAGGCACCCCTGGAAAACACCAACGGGGCCATCAAACCCAATCTTGTCGCTAAACTCAATATAGTGGACTATATCAATCCAGAAGCGCTACTGGTTCCCAGAAGAATTTTAAGACAAAATGCCGAAGGGGCTTATTTTGTTTTTGCCTTAACACATCCCGAAGGAGATCAAAATTTTATTGCTGAACAACGGTTTGTTGAATTGGGTAAAAGCAAAAATGAACAGATCGAAATCACCAAAGGAGTTGCTGCAGGTGAACTGCTGATTGATGAAGGCGTCAGTTTACTCGAAGCCAACCAGAAAGTAAAACGGCTCGTACAATAAATCTACCCCAACATGAAAACACCTAAAATTAAAGAATTTGCATTGTCAAGTTGGGCCATTGATCACCGAACAGTGATTTATGTCATCATGACCCTCTTTTTGCTGTTGGGAATCAGTTCCTACTTCTCTATGCCCAAAGAGACCTTCCCTGAAATTAACGACACTACTGTTTTTGTAAGTACAATTTACCCTGGTAATACGGCTGAAGACATTGAAAGATCAGTAACAAATCCCCTCGAAGAAGCCTTAAAAGGGGTGTCCAACTTGGTGGAAATCCGCTCCACTTCTTCTGAAGATTTTTCGGTCATCGATATTGAATTTGATGAATCGATTACCATTGATGATGCCAAGCAAAAAGTCAAGGATCTAGTCGATGGAATCACCTCAGGATCGGATTGGCCCGTATTCAATAACGCCAAAGTGGAACCCAATATTTTTGAGTTGGATATTTCTGAGTTTCAGCCCATTTTAAATATCTCCATGCAAGGTGATTATCCCATCGAGCAATTGAAAGTTTTTGCAGAGAAAATTGAGTCTCGTATTGAACAACTCCCCCAAATCAAAGAGGTGAAAATACGAGGGATTCAGGTGTTTGAAGTTGAAGTGGCCGTTGACATTTATAAAATGACTGCAGCAAAAGTTTCGTTTAACGATATATTAGGCGCCATCAGCAAAGAAAACACCACTATATCTAGTGGTAATATCGTAAGTGGTGGACAAAGAAGAAACATCCGCCTAACGGGAGAAATTGAAAATCCAGCAGATCTGAAAGATTTTGTGGTCAAAACAGATAATGGACCCGTCTATCTTGGAGATTTGGCCAGTATCTCCTTTAAAGAAAAAGAAGCCACCTCTTTTGCCCGTTCCTATAGCAAAAAAGCGGTGCTGCTGGATGTAATCAAACGCGGAGGAAAAAATTTGGTTCAAGCGTCACAAGAAATCAAAGCCTTAGTAGCGGATACGGATGCCTTAGGGCTCCCCCATGACTTGGAAATTGCCGTTTCCAATGATCAGTCCAACATGACCTTGAATCAAATCAGCGAGCTGGTAAATTCCATCATTTTTGGGGTCATTTTGGTAGTAACCGTGTTGATGTTTTTCCTCGGTTTCCGCAATGCCTTATTTGTAGGATTTGCCATCCCCATGTCGATGTTTATGTCTTTTATGATTCTATCCTTTTTGGGATATACACTCAATACCATGGTTCTTTTTGGGCTCGTGATGGGACTTGGGATGTTGGTTGACAACGGAATAGTGGTGGTAGAAAACGTGTACCGTTTAATGGAAAAGGAAGGCTACAGTAGGATTCAAGCTGCCAAAGCCGGTATAGGAGAAATTGCCTTTCCCATTATTGTCTCTACAGCCACCACCATTGCGGCCTTTGTACCTCTTGGAGCATGGCCGGGCTTAATGGGAGAATTTATGATCTATTTCCCAATAACCTTATCTGTTGTTTTAGGCTCTTCCCTAATTGTTGCCATCTTTTTTAATTCCATGCTTGTCTCTCAGTTTATGGAAATTAGCGACCGTGAAATCAGCACCAAATCCTTGTGGCGTTTGACCTACTTTATGGGAGGTCTTGGACTTATCTTACTTTTTGCCTCTGCTGAAACCCGTGTTTTCGGTAACCTTATGGTCTTGGTCCCTCTGCTTTTTTGGATGTATAAGTTTTTTATCAAAAAATGGGCAATTGCGTTTCAAAATTCGTTTTTGGTCCGATTGGAAAATGCCTACCGAAAACTTTTACGCTATGTTTTAAGTGGGTTCAAACCTTATTTATTCTTAGCAGGAACTTTTGTGCTGTTGTTCCTTTCATTTGCTCTGATGGGTATTTTTCCTCCAAAAGTGGAATTTTTTCCAGACAACCAACCCAAGCAAATTTTAGTTTTTATAGAATACCCTGAAGGGACAGCCATCGCTAAGACCAACGAAACTACCAAAAAGATTGAGCAGGAGATTTTAGGCGTTATGTCGCGTCCTGAATTTAATAAAGAAGGAACAAATCTATTGGTGGAGTCCATGGTCGCTCAAGTAGGGGAAGGTTCAGGTAACCCCACCGTAGACAGCGGCAACACCAACGAGCTGCCTCATAAAGGGAAAATAACCCTTACCATGCAAGAGTTTAAATTTAGAGAAGGGGTCTCTAGTGAAAGCCTCCGTAAAGCCATTCAGGAACAGCTCTTTGAAAGATTCCCAGGAGTGGCCATCTCTGTTGAAAAAGATGCAAACGGCCCTCCTGCCGGTTATCCTATTACAATCGAAATCACAGGAGCTGGATATTTAGAACTCATCCATACGGCAGAACAAATGAAAGATTTTCTCAATCGAGTCAATGTCAGCGGGGTTGAAGAACTCAAAATTGATGTCAACAAAAACAAGCCGGGCACCCAATTGGAAATCGACCGAAAAAAAGCGGGGGAACTCGGGGTTTCAGCCTCTCAAGTGGGGCAGCTGTTGAGAACTTCACTCTTTGGTTCCAAAGCGGGAATCTATAAAAAAGACGGGGATGATTACGACATTAACGTTCGTTTTGATCAAACAAACCGATACGACAACAATGCCTTATTCAATCAAAATATCATCTTTAGAGACCCTGCCAATGGAAGGATAAAAGAAATTCCTGTTGCAGCGCTAGTCACTCAAAAAGACATCAGCAGTTTTAATGCGATCAAACACAGGCAACTCAATCAAGTAGTGACCCTCTATTCACCCGTACTGGCAGGATACAACGCCAATGAAGTTGTCGGTCTGGTTAAAAATGCCTTGAATTCCTTTCCCCTTCCCGAAGGCGTTAACTTCAAGTTTTCTGGGGAAATTGAAGAACAAGAAAAAAACATGTCTTTTTTATCCAATGCATTGGCTGCTGCTTTAGGGCTGATCTTATTGTTGCTTGTTTTTCAGTTTAATTCCATTTCAAAGCCATTGATCATACTGCTTTCCATTTTCCTCAGTTTTACCGGTGTCTTTTTAGGATTGATGGCGTTCCAGATGCCCTTTGTCATCCTGATGACCATGATGGGAATAATCGCCTTGGCGGGAATTGTGGTAAACAATGGAGTGGTTTTATTGGATTACACCCAACTTCGTATTGACCGAAAGCACGCCAGTGAAGGATTAGAATCCTATGTATTACTGTCCAAGGAATTGGTCCTACCCGAAATTATTGAGGGAGGAGCTGCGCGTTTAAGGCCTGTGATTCTTACAGCCATTACAACAGTGCTTGGACTCATTCCGCTGGCCATAGGTCTTAATATTGATTTTTTCTCTCTCTTCTCCGAGTTTGATCCTAAACTTTATATAGGGGGAGATAACGTGATTTTTTGGGGTCCTTTGGCATGGACCGTCATCTTTGGATTGACCTTTGCGACCTTTTTAACTTTGGTCATCGTACCGGCAACCTTCTCCATTGTCTATTCCATCAAAATTTGGCTTAAGAAGATTTTATAAAGATTTCAAAATCCTGAGGTTCAGCCCTCAGGATTTTTTATTTTTGTCCAACATTTATTTCACATGTATAGAACTCACCATTGCGGAGCACTCTCCTTGGAACAACTCAACCAAACGGTAACCTTAGCCGGTTGGGTTCAAAAAAACAGAAACAAAGGGTTTATTGTTTGGGTAGACTTAAGAGATCGCTACGGCATCACGCAATTGGTCTTTGATGAGGAACGCACCCCCAAAGAGGTCTTTGAAACTGCTCAAGGACTAGGACGTGAGTTTGTTATTCAAGTAGCAGGCAAGGTCATTGAACGAGAGTCTAAAAACCCCCACATGGCCACAGGGGCAATTGAAGTGCTAGTGGAAAGTCTGACGGTACTAAATTCTGCTAAAACACCCCCCTTTACCATAGAAGATCAAACAGATGGAGGGGAAGAGCTCCGAATGCAATACCGTTATTTAGATATCAGGAGAAATCCGGTAAAAGAAAATTTGCTTTTTAGACATCAAGTCAGCATGGCGGTACGCAATTACCTTTCCCGAGCTGGTTTTATCGATGTAGAAACGCCTTATTTAATCAAGTCTACTCCAGAAGGAGCTCGTGATTTTGTGGTTCCTTCTCGCATGAATGCTGGTCAATTTTACGCCCTCCCCCAATCCCCTCAAACCTTTAAGCAACTCTTGATGGTTGGTGGATTAGACAAGTACTTTCAAATAGTAAAATGCTTCCGAGACGAAGATCTTCGCGCCGACAGACAGCCTGAGTTTACTCAAATAGACTGCGAAATGACTTTTGTAGATCAAGAGGCTATACTCCAGCAATTTGAAGGATTGACAAAACACCTCCTCAAAGAAATCAAAGGAGTAGAAGTGGCAGAATTTCCAAGGATGTCTTACGATGAAGCCATGAAAACCTACGGAAACGATAAGCCGGATATCCGTTTTGGTATGCGCTTTAAAGAATTAAATGCCTTTGCCCAAGGGAAAGGCTTTGGTGTATTCGACAGTCAAGAATTGGTCGTAGGTATTGCGGTACCTCAAGCTGCTGACATGAGCCGCAAAGAAATTGACGCCTTAATAGATTGGGTCAAAAGGCCTCATATAGGGGCTAAAGGATTGGTTTATGTAAAATGTAATACAGACGGAAGCTTTAAATCCTCTGTGGATAAATTTTTTACTCCAGAAGACTTAGCCGAATGGGCTACACATTGTGAAGCAGAGGCGGGAGATTTACTTTTAATCCTCTCCGGCGAAACCCAAGCTACCCGAACCCAACTCAGTGCTTTACGAATGGAATTAGCCACCCGACTAGGGTTGAGAGATCCCCATACATTTGCTCCCCTTTGGATTACGGATTTTCCGTTGTTAGAATGGGACGATGAAAGCGAACGGTACCACGCCATGCATCACCCTTTTACCGCCCCAAAACCTGAAGATTTAGCACTCCTAAAAACCGAGCCAGGAAAGGTAAAAGCCAATGCGTATGACCTGGTGCTCAACGGTAATGAAATTGGCGGAGGCTCCATTCGAATACACGATCAGGAATTACAAGCTCAGATGTTTGATTTACTCGGATTTACGAAAGAAGAGGCTCAAGCTCAATTTGGCTTCTTGATGAATGCCTTTCAATACGGGGCTCCCCCTCATGGCGGAATAGCCTTCGGACTTGATCGACTGGTCGCTATCCTTGGAGGACAAGAAACGATCCGAGATTTTATCGCTTTTCCTAAAAACAATGCCGGTCGAGATGTTATGATCGATGCTCCCGCCCCTTTAAGCGGAGAACAGTTGGATGAATTGCATTTGCAAACTTCGCCTCCACCAAAACAATGAAAGTATTTTTACGCATCTTCTTCAGCGCTATTTTGATGTCTCTCGCCTACGGAATCTATCACAAAACCCAAGTGAATTTCGAAGAAGGAGAGCGCATAATCGGTTTTACTGTTCTAACTGGAGCTCTCGTTTTTTTACCTCTTTTTCTTTACCACCGGTGGAAGGGTAAAAATTTAAAGGACTATACGCTGAGTGAAGAAAATTTAAAAAAAATGCGGCAAAATACCGAAAGACCCCGCCCTAAAAATAAACCCTAAAAAGAGTCTTATCCCAGCTCGAGAAAGTTCATTTTATTGAATTCCAATTGGCGGAAATAATTGAAAATCAGTTTCTTTAATCAAAGAAAAGTGTTAAAAATCATCCTTACATGAATAATAAGCGTACCTTTGCTTATAATTTTTAAATAAACACATGACTGGTACAGTTAAATTTTTCAATGAAGCTAAAGGATTTGGGTTCATTACCAACGATGAGTCTGGCGAAGACGTATTCGTTCACATTTCAGCCTTAGACGGCGTGACCCTTAGAGAAGGGGCGAAAGTAGAGTATGTAGAAGAAGAAGGTAAAAAAGGGAAGCAAGCTTCAAATATTAGCCTATTATAATTTATATATGATTACTGTGAGGAAGCACTTCTAAAGAGGTGCTTTTTTTATGCCCTTTTTTGAGCAAAAAATCGATCCAGCAGCGTTTTAGAATCTTCCGCCATTATCCCTGATCGCAGGGCTGTTTTAGGATGCAAATTCAATCCTGCCTGAGTAAAACCTCTTTTAAAATCTGGAGCTCCAAAGACTACGGCCTCCAGCTGGCTCCATGCCAACGCTCCTGCACACATGACACAGGGTTCCAAAGTGACATACAACGTACATCCTACCAAATACTTTCCGTTTAAAAAATTTGCTGCCGAAGTAATGGCTTGCATTTCGGCATGAGCGGTCACGTCATTGAGGCGTTCTGTTAAATTGTGTGCTCGAGCAATGATGCGTCCACCGACCACTACCACAGCGCCC
The DNA here is from genome assembly GCA_023263685.1 of Flavobacteriaceae bacterium. GTDB lineage: Bacteria > Bacteroidota > Bacteroidia > Flavobacteriales > Flavobacteriaceae > MS024-2A. Next base: position 15,050 of record JALQVM010000026.1, read on the forward strand.
ACGGGGACTTCATCGGCATGAAAAGCTTTTTCAGCTTCTGCCAGGGCTTGTTTCATGAAGAAGGTATCGTCTAATTGCACCCTCAAAAATACAAAATCTGAGGCCATTTATTCCCTAGTGGATTTGTGTACCTTTACGCCATGTCAAAAGCTTTTTTGGATCGGATTCCTGATCCTCAAACATTACGGAAATTTGATCTTAATCAGTTGGCCGATTTGGCAAAAGACCTACGCCAAGCCATCATTGATATCCTTTCTAAAGGAGAAGGACATTTGGGTTCCAGCTTAGGCACGGTTGAATTGAGTATTGCCCTGCACTACGTATTTGATACTCCTAACGATTTACTGGTTTGGGATGTGGGACATCAGGCTTACGGCCATAAAATGCTTACGGGTAGGAAATCAAATTTTGACTCGCTCCGCCAGCAAGGGGGCATAAGTGGATTTCCAAAACGAGAAGAAAGTCCTTTCGATGCTTTTGGAACAGGACATGCAGGAACTTCAATTTCTGCTGTGCTCGGAATGGCCCTAAGTTCTCAACTCCGAGGGGAGGAAACCCAACACATTGCTGTAATCGGAGATGCCTCCATAGCCAATGGCATGGCCTTTGAAGCCTTAAATCACCTGGGAACGACTAAGGCAAATGTACTCGTTGTTTTAAATGACAACAGTATGGGAATAGACCCCAGCAGAGGAGCCCTAAAAAACTATTTTGATGCCGTAAAAAAGGAAGCCTCCAGTCTACCCAATTTTTTTCAAAACTTGAACATTGCCTATACAGGACCCATAGACGGACATGAGTTAACCCAAGTGGTTTCTCATCTTCAACAACAAAAGAAAACCAAGGGCCCTCGGGTATTGCATGTGATCACGAAAAAAGGCAAAGGCTTACCCCTCGCTGAAAACGAGCAAATAACCTACCACGCCCCTGGAAAGTTTGATCCCATTACCGGAAAACTGAATCCACTGAATGCTGGAAAAAAAATCAAATACCAAGATGTCTTTGGAAAAACGCTTGCACATTTGTCCAAACTCAATTCAAAAATTATTGCCATCACCCCTGCCATGCCTACAGGTAGCGGTCTGGTAGAGCTCATGGATGAATTTCCAGACCGCTGTATCGATGTAGGTATTGCAGAACAACATGCCGTAACGCTAGCCGCTGGTATGGCAACTCAAGGCATGCTCCCGTTTTGTGTGATCTATTCCAGTTTTTTACAACGCGCTTATGATCAAGTCATTCACGATGTTGCGTTACAAAATTTAGCCGTTGTTTTTTGTATCGATCGTGCAGGTATTGTTGGACACGATGGACCTACCCATCATGGGGTTTTTGATCTTGCATTTTTACGCTGCATACCCAACCTGAGTATTGCTGCGCCGCGCAACGCCCAACAACTCCAAAACCTCCTCTACACGGCCCAATTGGGATTGGATCAGCCGCTGGCAATTCGATATCCCAGGGGAAGCAGTGAATTGGAACAACTCTCTTTTGAGTTTGAAAAAATAGAATGGGGCAAAGGAAGTTGTCTAAAAGAAGGCCGTCATGTTGCCGTAGTAAGTGTGGGAACCTTTGCCGAAAAAATT
>JALQVM010000027.1 GCA_023263685.1 Flavobacteriaceae bacterium
GTAAAGTCAGGATAGGTGCCTTGTGTTTTAAACCCGTCTAAACTTGACCAATCAAATTCACTACCTACACCCTTTACTAAAATCCCTTCAAAATCTGTAGTCGTTTTAAATACTCCTGCTTTGATTGCAAACGTATGCATACGCTGAAAATCAGGATGCTTTGCTATTTGGCCTTGTACTTTTTTTGAATGTTGAAAGGGGGTCAACGAAACCTGAGACTCATTATTTTCAAAGGGAGCTATCAAGATTTGACCGTTAAACACACTGGTTTTATTTCTTATTTCATCTTGCAAGCCCTTGCTAAACGCCATGGCAATTAAAATGGATGCAATTCCTAGAGCCACAGCCACAGTTGCGATGTTGATTATCCGCGAAGAAACCGTATTTTTATGCTGTTTGTGTTGGCGCATTTTTTGCGCGATAAAGAAAGCTACATTCAATGAACCACCGTTTAGATTATACCCTTCTCAAAAATACGTTTTTATTTTGGCTTGTGCTATGCATGACCGCTTTGACCGCTATGGGTCAAGTACAGCCAGCGGCTTCTAACACGGCGATGTATTTGCCTAAACTCAAAGGGAAAAAAATTGGAGTAGTCGCCCATCAAGCTAGCCTACTTACGGATGCTGGAGAGCAAAAACACCTGGTTGATTTACTACTGGAAAACAAAATTATTGTAGTGGGCGTTTTTGCCCCAGAACACGGTTTTAGAGGCACCGCTGATGCCGGAGAAAAAGTAGCCGACGGTAAAGATGCCAAAACACAACTGCCTATCTATTCCCTTTACGGTAAAAATCGTAAACCTTCTGCTACCCAACTGCAGGGGATTGACCTGATGGTCTTTGATTTGCAAGACGTGGGGGTTCGTTTTTTTACCTACCTCTCTACCCTACACTATGTGATGGAGGCCTGCGCGGAAGCAGGTATACCTTTGCTTGTCTTGGACCGACCCAATCCAAATTCGCACTATGTCGACGGTCCGGTATTGAGTCTGGAGCATCAGAGTTTTGTAGGCATGCATCCCGTGCCTATAGTCTATGGGATGACTATTGGTGAATACGCAAAAATGATCCAGGGAGAAGGTTGGCTTAAGACGAACAAGCCCTCTGAGTTAGAGGTTGTTCCACTACTAAATTACACTCACAACACTCCCTACGAACTCCCCATTCGCCCCTCTCCGAATCTTCCCAACGCTCAGGCTGTTGCGCTTTATCCGAGTTTGTGCCTTTTAGAACCCACTGTAATAAGTGTGGGGCGAGGAACAGATCAGCAATTCCAACTCTTTGGTCATCCTACCTTTTCAAATTACAAGTATAGCTTTACGCCCCAACCCAATTTTGGCGCTAAAAACCCCAAACACAAGGGAGTGCTTTGCTATGGGGTGGATTTAACCGAGCAGGCCAAACCTAGCCGTATCGAACTTCAATGGCTGATAGAAGCCTATGCAAATTTTCCTGAAAAAGAGGCTTTTTTCCTCAAAGGATTCGAGCGCATCAGCGGGGTAAGCAGCTTGAGAAATCAAATTATCGAGGGAACTACTGAAACAGAAATCCGAAACTCCTGGACTCCAGACTTAGAAAAATTTAAAAAACTACGCACGCAATACTTGCTTTATCCTTAAGGTATATTCAGATATTTATGCGTTTGCAGGGAGGCCTTCCACCTAGGGTTTTGAAGTACATACTCCACAATTAAGGGCATTACTTTTTCCCTTCTACTCCATTCCGGTTGTAAAAATAATTTGCATTCGGCTCCTACCCTTTCGGCTTGCTGTTCTGCAAACTTAAAATCGTCTTTATTATAAATGATCATTTTCAATTCATCTGCACAGGCATAGGCTTGATCGATGGGTAATTTGTTTTTTTTCGGAGACAAACAAAACCAATCCCAACTCCCTGTGACAGGGTAAGCCCCTGAGGTTTCTATATGAACCTGAATTTCCAGCTGATGCAGTGCCTGACAAAGAGGATCCATATTCCACATTAACGGTTCTCCCCCTGTAATCACCACGGTATTTGAATAACTTTTCGCGCTAGAAACAATTTGGTCAATAGGAGTTGGAGGATGCAGTTTTGCATCCCAACTTTCCTTTACATCACACCAGTGGCAACCCACATCACAACCGCCAATACGAATAAAGTAGGCCGCGCTTCCTTTGTGGTATCCCTCCCCCTGAAGGGTGTAAAATGCTTCCATCAAAGGGAGTAAAGTCCCTTTTTCAACAGCTTGCAGATCGAATTTTAAATTCATGCTGCAAAGGTACCATATTCTAAAATCCTATTGATTAAGAAATTGTACCTTTATAAAAAAACGTTATGCCAAGTCCGTTTCACCTTGCGATTCCTGTAGATGATTTAGCTACTTGCAGTCGGTTTTATATAGAGGTTTTGGGCTGTCAAACCGGTAGGTCTGACACCCAATGGATCGATTTAAATCTTTTTGGTCATCAACTTGTCTTACATGTTGATCCGAATCATGTACCCAACAAGCACCACAATGAGGTGGATGGAAAATCTATACCTATCCCTCATTTTGGCGTCTTACTCGAGTGGGAAACCTTTGAAAAGTTTGCTCAGCAATTAAAAAGCAAAAAAGTTGAATTTGTCATTGAACCCTATCTGCGATTCGAAGGACTACCGGGAGAACAAATGACCATGTTCTTTTACGACCCTGCTGGTAATGCCTTAGAGTTTAAGTCGTTTAAACACGAAAGTCAAATCTTTGCAACCTGAACCATGGGTAGTTCTGCATTGAAATTTTTCGACACCGTTTTTGAACAGATTTTTTCTGAAAAAAATCAAAAGAAAATTGAACGGGCCACCCTCTGGTTTTCCATCATTGGGTTTGTCATTCATCTGATCTTAATTTATTCCAAAAAGTTCAATCTGTTTCACACCCCTTTTGAAGCACGCTTGCTTGAAGATCCTATTTCTGCAATTTACACGCCCTTTTCCATCATCTTGGTCTATGAAATCTATCTCTTAATTGTTTATTTACCCCGTTCGTTTACTACGGCAGTTTCGAAACAATTTGAGATTATTTCTTTGATCATCATTCGTAGAATTTTTGGAGACATTCCTAAAGTTGAACTGGATGTAAATTGGCTTGAATATGCTGCCAACAGACAATTGATCTATGATTTGACAGGAGTATTGCTCTTGTATTTTTTAATTTATTTGTTTAACCAACGAAAGGAAAAGCTTCCCAAGAGCGGCTCCTACGCGCGGCTTGAGCGTTTTGTAAGTTCTAAACGAGCGGTAAGTGTACTTCTGCTTCCCATTCTTATGTTTACCTCCATTTATAGCGCTTTTTCTTGGTTTATTGAACTCTTTAATTCAGCACAAAACTCCACAGAAATCCCAGACATTAACGCTGTTTTTTACAATGAATTTTTTACCATTTTAATTTTGGCTGATGTATTTATCTTACTGCTTTCTTTTCAATACACTGAACGCTACAGCCAACTGATTCGCAACACGGGCTTTGTTATCTGTACCATATTGATTCGGCTTTCTTTTGGCACCACAGGCTTGACCAATGAAATCTTGATCGTATCTAGTGTGCTTTTTGGACTGCTTATTCTAAGAATCTATCAAGCGATAGAACAACAATCTTAACCCTTTCGTTGATAGGCTAGCAAGGTATTTTTCAGCAACATCGCAATGGTCATTGGACCAACTCCTCCCGGTACTGGGGTAATCGCAGCTGCTTTCTGAGCCACTTCTGCATAGGCCACATCACCCTTAATGACGTATCCCTTGGGATGGGCAGCATCAGCTACTCGTGTTATCCCGACATCAATAATAGTAACACCTTCTTTGACCATAGAAGTAGTAAGAAATTCGGGAATACCCAACGCCATGACTATAATATCTGCAGTTTTTGTTAATTCTGAAAGCTGTTGTGTTCTGCTGTGAGCAAGGGTTACCGTGGCGTTTCCCGCAGGACCTTTTTGACTTAAAAGAATGCTTATCGGTCGGCCAACGATATGGCTTCTCCCGACAACCACACAATGCTTTCCAGCAGTTTCAATTTTGTACCGCTCTAAAAGCTCCATGATACCAAACGGAGTCGCCGGAATAAAGGCATCCATTTCCAAAGCCATACGACCAAAATTGGAAGGATGAAATCCATCTACATCCTTCGTAGGATCTATAGCTAAAAGAATTTTTTCTTCATCTATATGCTTGGGAAGTGGCAACTGAACAATGTATCCATCCAAGTCTTGATTTTGATTTAATTCGGCTATTTGCTTTAAAAGAGCCTCTTCAGTGGTGCTTTCTTCCAAACGGATTAAAGTCGAATCAAAACCCACATAATCACAAGAACGAACCTTACTTCCTACATAGGTTAAACTAGCCCCATCGTTCCCAACTAATACCGCAGCCAAGTGGGGTGCTCGTTTTCCACTTTTTTTGATTGCTGCTACCGTTTCTTTAATTTCTTCCTTTAGGTCTTGTGCCGTTTTTTTACCGTCTAATACTATCATCTTATTTCATGTTTTGAAGCATTTGCATCATTTGCTTGCCCTTTCCTCCCTGCATCATTTTCATCATCTTACTCATTTGTTCAAACTGCTTGATGAGCTGATTGACGTCTTGGATCGAGGTGCCCGAACCTTTAGCGATTCTCATCTTCCTGCTGTGATTTAACAATTTGGGTTGGCTGCGTTCTACGGGGGTCATCGATCCGATGATTACTTCAATCCCTTGAAAGGCATTATCGTCTAGGTCCACATCTTTCATCATTTTACCAACTCCGGGTATCATACCCATGAGGTCTTTCATATTCCCCATTTTTTTGACTTGCTGGATTTGAGCAAGAAAATCATCAAAACCGAATTGATTTTTAGCGATTTTTTTATTGATTTTTCGGGCCTGTTCTTGGTCAAATTGCTCCTGCGCCCGTTCGACTAAAGAAACCACATCCCCCATCCCTAATATACGATCCGCCATTCGATCGGGATAAAACACATCTAGGGCTTCCATTTTTTCTCCCGTACCAATAAACTTGATGGGTTTGTCAACAACAGATTTGATGGATAAGGCGGCTCCGCCTCGAGTATCCCCATCCAGTTTCGTTAAGACTACTCCGTCAAAATTTAAAATGTCATTAAACGCTTTAGCCGTATTTACCGCGTCTTGCCCGGTCATGGCATCCACCACAAAAAGCGTTTCTGAGGGACGGACTGCCTGGTGTATGGCTTTGATCTCATTCATCAAAACCTCGTCTATTGCTAAGCGTCCTGCGGTGTCAATTAGTACCAAATCGTGCTTGTCTCTCTTCGCCACTTCTAGGGCAGCTTGAGCAATTTTTACCGGATCTTTTTCTTCTCGATCTTCATAAATTGCCGCACCTACTTGAGAAGCTACTACACCCAATTGGTCAATTGCAGCGGGTCGGTATACGTCACAAGCCACCAGTAAAGGATTTTTTGCGTGTTTCTTTTTTAGGTGTAATGCCAGTTTACCACTAAAGGTGGTTTTACCCGAACCCTGTAAACCAGACATCAGAATAACGGTAGGTTTGGAATCAAGGTTTACCCCAACCGCCTCCGATCCCATCAGCGCCACCAATTCATCTTTGACAATTTTGACTAACAACTGACCCGGCTGAAGGCTGGTTAAAACTTTTTGTCCTAAGGCTTTTTCTTTGACCTTTACGGTAAATTCCTTTGCTATTTTAAAATTTACATCCGCATCCAATAAGGCACGACGCACTTCTTTGAGCGTCTCTGCCACGTTGATTTCCGTAATCTTACCGTGTCCTTTGAGAACCTGAAATGCCTTATCGAGTTTGTTACTTAAATTGTCAAACATATGTCTTTGGTGTGGTTACTTAAGGGCAAAAATAAGGAATGCGAATTGATTATTCTTCATTTGATTCCTTGGAATGAAACATCAATCCCATAACAACAGCATGGGGAAAAGTAATTGCCGCAAGGAAAGAAAAGAAGATGGAAAGGTATTGTTGTTCGGACACTTGAACAAACTTAAAAAACAAAACCAACCCCAAAATCGCTAAGACCCAATAAACCGATGCAGATTTGAGGTACGACATCCAGAATTTTTTAGTGCTTTCTTCATAGATATACTCAAGCTGAGAATTTAAAGAGGGAATGCTATGCCACAGCACGAAATACAAACCAAAACCAAACATCAAGCTCGCCTTTGAAAATAAAATGGCAAGAATTACCAGTAGGAATAACTCTAAAGAGAAATCGGTCCACTTTATTTTAGCCCTGAGCATGGACAGAACGAATCCTAAAAAAGAAACCAGTAAACCCATCCAAAAAAAATAAAAAGGTAAACGGACACCCGTCATTTGAAAAATAACCTCGGCGCTGGGTTCGTATTGAAAAGTAAAAAGAGTAAAGAATATAAGAGCACCGTATAAAAAGAACCTTAAAAAGAGAGCTTTTTGATTTAAAGCCCTACTACTCCAATGTTGTTCACCAAAATGATAACAGCTGACCAATACAAAACTCAGGAGTCCAATTTTTGGAATTAAAAAGAACAAGACGATCCCCAATAAAACGACTCCTATATATAGGACAAAAAATTTAAGGCTAGATGAAGTGGATTGCTGCTGTGTTTTTTTGGCAATAATTTTAAGGTCATTCGCTCCGTGAAGGATTCCAAAAGACAAAATTCCGAGGGCTGCAACTCCATTTTGCAGCCAAAGGGGGGCAAAAAAGCAAAAAATGATGAAAAACACACTCAAACCTAAAAAAGTGAAAAAATAATTTGGTACTGTAAATGAGTTAGTTAGCTTTTTCAATTGAAAATATTTAAAATAAAATAGTGAGTAAGTTTAATTTTTTCTAAATTTATCTAAACAAAAACAAATAATTGATTTAATCATGGAAAAAATTCTAAGCTTAATGACTGTGGCTCCAGCAATGGCCACTGACGACTACGTAGGGTTTACATTCTTCGTAGGATGTATGGCGATGATGGCAGCATCAGCGTTTTTCTTTCTCTCAATGAACTCATTTGACAACAAATGGAAAACTTCTATTTTGGTGTCTGGATTAATTACGTTCATTGCAGCAGTTCACTATTGGTATATGCGTGATTATTGGGCAACCAATATGACCTCACCTACATTCTTTAGATATGTAGACTGGGTATTGACTGTACCGTTAATGTGTGTTGAGTTCTATCTAATCCTTAGAGCGGCTGGTGCTACAAAACAATTGATGTGGAAAATGATTTTTGCTTCTATCGTTATGTTGGTGACAGGTTACTTTGGTGAAGCTGTATACACTACAGGTTCAGGCCCGGCAGTTTGGGGACTTGTTTCAGGTCTAGCTTACTTTTGGATCGTTTACGAAATTTGGTTAGGTGGCGCTGCAAAGTTAGCTGCCTCTGCGGGTGGAGCGGTTCAAGCTGCACACAAAACACTTTGCTGGTTCGTTCTTGTAGGATGGGCTATTTATCCCATCGGATATATGGCAGGTACTGAAGGATGGTACAGCGGAATCTTTGGTGGTCTTCCTATGGATGTTGTATACAACATTGGGGATGCGATCAACAAGATTGGATTTGGTTTGGTTGTTTACAACTTGGCTGTTCAGTCTAAATAATCCCTTGTTGGGAAAAAATTGTTATGAAAAAAAATCGCTCTTCGGGGCGATTTTTTTTTACATTCTTTCCGGAACTTCCATTCCTAAAAGCCCCACACTACTTTGAATAACCTTACCAACTTGCTCACAAAGACTCAACCTGAAAGCTTCTATAGCCGGGTCATCCCCTCCCAAAATGGGTGTATTTTGATAAAACGAGTTAAATAATTTAACAAGTTCGAACGTATAGTTTGCTATTAATGCAGGACTGTATTGTTTTGCAGCTTGCTGTATCGTCTCTGGATACAACAACAATTGCTTGATAATCTCTTTTTCTTTGGGGTTGAGTGCCGTTAGTTTATGCGTTTGTTCTGTTGTTTCTTTAGCCCTAAGTATGGATTGAATCCTCGCATAGGTATATTGGATAAAAGGACCGGTATTGCCCGCAAAATCAACGGAGGTTTTTGGATCAAACAGTATGCTTTTTTTAGGATCCACTTTGAGGATAAAGTATTTTAAAGCACCTAAGCCTATCGTTTTATAAAGGAGTTGCTTGTTCTCCTCAGACATGCCTTCAAGTTTTCCTAACGCTTCCGATAAGCTTGCTGCAGTAGCTGTCATTTCTTCCATCAAATCATCTGCATCAACCACAGTACCTTCTCTGCTTTTCATTTTTCCTTCGGGCAAATCAACCATTCCATAGCTCAAATGGTAGAGGGCATCTGCCCATGCAAAGCCCAATTTTTTCAAGATCAAAAACAATACCTTAAAATGATAATCTTGTTCATTTCCAACCGTATATACCATACCGTTCAGCGTAGGGTTGTCTTTGAAACGCTGTAATGCGGTTCCTAAATCTTGTGTCATGTAGACGGCTGTCCCATCAGATCGGAGTAAAAGTTTTTCATCTAATCCGTCCGCTGTAAGGTCAACCCAAACAGAACCGTCGTCTTTTTTATAAAAAATGGATTGCTCCAATCCTTGATCGATCAACTCTTTACCCAATAAATAGGTTTTACTTTCGTAATAATAAGAGTCAAAAGATACGCCCAACTGAGTGTACGTGGTTTCGAAACCTTGGTATACCCAATCGTTCATTTTTTTCCACAGTGCAACCACTTCTTCATCTCCTGCTTCCCAAGCTCTAAGCATTTGTTGTGCTTCTAAAAACAGGGGCGCTTTTGCTTTTGCCTCCTCAAGATCCATCCCATTAGAAACAAGTGCCTCAATCTCTTTCTTGTATTCTTGATCGAAACGCACGTAGTAATTTCCTACCAACTTGTCTCCTTTAATTCCTGAGGATACTGGTGTTTCCCCGTTGCCAAAGCGTTTCCAAGCCAACATAGATTTACAAATATGGATGCCCCGGTCATTGATGATTTGTGTTTTGAGTACTCGTTTTCCGCTGGCTTCTAAAATTTGAGCCACAGCATAGCCTAATAAATTATTTCTAACATGTCCTAAGTGAAGCGGCTTATTGGTATTAGGCGATGAATACTCTATCAAATAAACCGAATTGGAAGTAGGACTGACATGCCCATACTGGGGTGTTTGAGTAATGACATTCAAGGCTTGTACGTAGTATGCGTCCGCAATGTTTAGATTTAAAAAACCCTTTACTACATTGAAATCGGTAACCCAGTCCGTTTGGGTTTTCAGATAGGTACCCAGTTGTTCTGAAAGGGATACTGGGTTGGTTTTAATATAACGCAAAAGGGAAAAAACCACTAAGGTTACGTCTCCTTCAAACTCTTTTCGTGTGGATTGAAACTCAAACTGGGGAACAGTTACGCCAAATGTTTCTTTTAAATAAGGCTCTAAAGCTGCTGAAATTTGTTGCGTGATGGCTTGCATAATTGAGTTTCGGCAAAGATAATTATTGTAAACCAATTAAAGTGGTCAATTTAATGGCTTAAAATTGATTTCTTAATAAATTTAATTTCAACAAAACTTCCCTTTTTTAAAAACCAATTAAATAAAATACGCTCGAAGGATAAACTGTATCTTTGGGCCGTATGCTATTGAATATTTCATATAATGATCCTGAAATCCGAAGGAAGATAGAGGCTGCCGTAGGCAAGCCTTTTTCCCTACAGAAACGCTGGAAACTTGGAGGTATTGGTTCGCCTAAGCTGTTCATGACCAGCTGCTCAATTGACATTCACAACCTGATGGTATTGGATCATAACCTCAATCAATGCAATATTGAATTACGACCCCAAGGTATCATCGTCCGTTTTAGAAGTTTGTTAGAAACCTATGGATTGGTAATTCCCTATTACAAATTAAAAATCTACAAAGGGAAAGCGGAGGAATATTCCCTCTATATGGATCACTATTTTATCAAAGTTTTGGCAGACAAAAAAGGGATCCATCAGTACTTTAAAAAAGTAGCGGATGAAAAAATCGCAAACACGCCTTCCTCTTTTGAGGATCTGTAAAGGTTAGATGGACCGTTTTTTGCTTCCGGTATAAATCTGCCGAGGTCGTCCGATGGGCTCGTTATTTTTTCGCATCTCCATCCATTGTGCAATCCAGCCGGGAAGTCTTCCTAGGGCAAACATAACGGTAAACATTTCCGTAGGAATTCCGAGGGCTCGGTAAATAATTCCAGAATAAAAATCTACGTTAGGGTACAATTTTCGTTCGATGAAATAGGGGTCGTTAAGCGCTTCTTGTTCAAGCCCTTTAGCAATATCAAGTACAGGATCGTTAATTCCTAATTCTTGAAGTACTTCATCAGCAGCTTGTTTGATGATTCGGGCTCTTGGGTCAAAGTTTTTATACACCCGATGTCCGAATCCCATCAATCGGAAAGGGTCGTTTTTGTCTTTGGCCTTGGCCATGTATTTTTTAGTATCTCCCCCATCCGCTTGTATGGCCTCTAGCATTTCGATCACTGCTTGGTTGGCACCTCCGTGAAGTGGCCCCCAAAGCGCTGAAATCCCTGCTGACACCGATGCAAATAGACCTGCATGGGAAGATCCTACAATACGTACCGTAGAAGTAGAACAATTTTGTTCGTGGTCCGCATGTAAAATCAATAATTTATTTAGCGCATTGACCATCACAGGGCTGGGCACAAAATCTTGATGCGGCATTTTAAACATCATATGGGCAATATTTTCCACATAGGAGGTAGACGTATTCGCATAGTTTAAGGGCAAGCCCTTTACCTTACGATGGGTCCAAGAAGCGAGTATGGGAAACTTTGCCATCAACATGATGATTGCCTCACGCATGTCAGCTTCTGATTCCACATCAACCGAACTCGGATTAAATGCGATCAAAGCAGAAGTCAATGAAGAGAGTACCCCCATAGGATGGGCTGATTTTGGAAAACTTTTTAAGATCAATTTCAAATCTTCATCGACTATAGAATCTTTTCTAATTTCGTTGTCGAAAATTTCTAACTCACTTTGCGTGGGTAATTCCCCAAAAATCAAAAGAAACGCTACTTCAATAAAACTTGATTTTTCGCATAATTCCTCTATGGAATATCCACGATACCTTAGGATGCCTTCTTCTCCGTTTAAAAAAGTAATTTCACTTTCACAAGAACCTGTATTTTTATATCCAGGGTCGTAGGTAATTAAACCGGTTTTTGCCCTTAAGGTTTTTATGTCAATTCCTTTTTCATTTTCAGAACCTTCAACTAACGGAAACTCAAAAGTTTTTTCCTTATAAGTAAGTTTTACTGAATCACTCATGTTCACTCTTCTTTGTTATTACTACACTGCATTCTTAAGCATGTAGTAATTTGTTAACTTATTTTATCTTAAATGCGTTTTTTCCTGGGAAATACGCTTGACTTTCTAAAGCTTCTTCGATGCGAAGCAACTGGTTGTATTTAGCCATTCGATCGCTTCTAGAGGCAGATCCTGTCTTAATTTGACCTGTATTGAGGGCTACTGCTAGATCTGCAATGGTATTGTCTTCTGTTTCTCCCGAACGGTGAGACATTACCGAGGTATATCCTGCTCTATGGGCCATGTCGACCGCTGCAATTGTTTCGGACAAAGTACCAATCTGGTTCACTTTTATTAAAATCGAATTGGCGATTCCTTGGTCAATTCCACGGCTTAAGCGCGCTACATTGGTCACAAAAAGATCGTCTCCGACAAGCTGTACGCGGTCACCCGCTTTTTCAGTAAGTAATTTCCATCCTTCCCAGTCGTTTTCGTCCATTCCATCTTCAATCGAAATGATGGGATATTTGGCACTTAACTCAGCTAAGTAACTTGCTTGTTCTTCAGAAGTTCTTTTTACTCCTTTAGCCCCTTCAAACAAGGTATAATCATATACCCCGTTTTCATAAAATTCAGCTGCGGCACAGTCCAAAGCGATCATCACCTCTTCTTCGGGTTTGTATCCTGCATTTTGGATTGCTTTTAAAATGGTATCTAAAGCATCTTCTGTTCCCTCTAGTGTGGGAGCAAACCCCCCTTCATCTCCAACAGCAGTACTCAAATCTCTGTCGTGCAGTACCTTTTTCAGGTGATGAAAAATTTCAGAACCCATTTGCATGGCGTGGGTAAATGATTTTGCTCCAACGGGCATTACCATAAACTCTTGAAAGGCGATGGGAGCATCGGAATGCGAACCCCCGTTGATGATATTCATCATAGGGACAGGCAGAGTTTTCGCGCTTACACCCCCAATGTAACGGTATAAAGGAAGTCCCAGTTCATTTGCGGCAGCTTTAGCTACAGCAAGCGACACCCCAAGAATTGCATTGGCTCCTAGTTTTGATTTGTTGGGAGTTCCGTCTAAATCAATCATCAATTGATCAATGTTTTCTTGCTCAAATACTGAAGTTCCAATAATTTCTTGCGCAATACTAGTATTCACATTAGCAACCGCTTTTCCAACGGCTTTTCCCATATAGGTTGTCCCTCCATCTCGTAATTCTACGGCTTCATGCTCTCCTGTTGAGGCTCCAGAAGGAACTGCTGCTCTTCCTAGAATTCCGTTTTCAGTAATTACATCGACCTCTACAGTTGGATTGCCTCTGGAATCAAAAATCTGTCTCGCATGCACGCTAATAATGATACTCATGTTGTTTAAATTAAAGTGGTTTTATTTGAATATTATTGGTTTTCTATCATTTCTTTGAATTGATCAAACAGGTATACGGAATCATTTGTTCCTGGACCCGCCTCAGGATGGTACTGTACGGAAAAACACGGTTTATCAATCAAGCGCATTCCTGCAAGGGTTTGATCATTCAAATGAATGTGGGTAATTTCTACATTTGGGTGATTTTTGGCAGCTTCCATTTCTACCGCAAATCCATGATTTTGTGAGGTTATTTCTCCCTTACCTGTTAAAATATTTTTAACGGGATGGTTGATTCCTCGATGGCCATTAAACATTTTAAACGTTGGAATTCCGTTCGCTAAGGCAATGATCTGATGACCCAAACAAATTCCGAATAAAGGTTTACCCGAATCAATAATTTGTTTGGTTACGGCTTGCACAGATTCCAAGGGCTCTGGATCTCCAGGGCCATTTGATATAAAATATCCGTCGGGGTTCCACGCTGCCATTGTTTCTAAATCGGTATTGTAGGGAAACACTTTTACAAACATGTCTCTTGAGGCCAAATGTTTTAAAATGTTGCGTTTAATTCCTAAATCCAAGGCTGCAATTTTAAAACGTGCGTCCGGATTGCCATAGGTGTAGGCTTCTTTCGTAGATACTTTAGAGGCCAACTCCAACCCTACCATACTTGGGGCGTTTTGCAATTCGTTTACCAACTCCTCTTCTCTTTCTATCTCGGTAGAAATCACGGCATTCATAGCACCGTTTTCACGTATGTAATTTACTAAGGCACGTGTATCTACATCTGAGATTGTAACCAGCTTATGGTGTTTTAAATAATCAAACAAGGACTGTTCAGCCGCTGCTCTGGAATAAGAAAAACTAAACTCTTTACATATCAATCCAGAAATAGAAATTCGATCCCATTGAGAATCGCTTTCTAAAAAGCCATAATTCCCAATATGGGTGTTGGTAGTCACCATGATTTGTCCAAAATAAGAGGGATCAGTAAAGATTTCTTGGTAGCCCGTCATCCCGGTATTGAAACAAATTTCGCCAAAAGCAGAACCTTCAATACCTATTGATTTACCGTAAAATTTAGTTCCGTCAGCTAGGAGTACAAACGCCTTTTTTCTAGTTTGATATTTCATATTTAATAGATTACAAAATAAACCAAAAAAAAGGATAAACTAAAACGTTTATCCTTTTAAATTACTGGGAATTAAGAAGCAGTTTCGATTTAGGCTTCATCATTATTTTCTGATTCCTTTTCCTCATTTTTTTCAGCTTCAGCGGCCTTTTCAGGAGCAGCTGCTTTGGGAGTTTCTTCCGCTGCTGCTGGAGCTTCTACTTTTTCTTCCTCAACTACCGCCTCTGCAGGAGGGGTTGCTGGAATTGTAGATTTACTTTTTCCTCCACGTCTTCTTGACTTTTTCTTTGCCTTGTCTTCAGTGGTGTATAGTTCGTTAAAATCTACCAATTCGATCATCGCCATATCGGCATTGTCTCCTAAGCGGTTCCCTAACTTAATTATTCGGGTGTAACCTCCGGGACGGTCGCCTACTTTTGCCGCTACCTCTCTAAACAATTCTGTAACCGCTGTTTTATCTCTTAAAGAAGAAAATGCCAAACGTCTGTTGTGGGTAGTATCCGATTTTGATTTTGTAACAATAGGCTCAATAAATTGCTTAAGCGCCTTTGCCTTAGTCAAGGTGGTATTAATTCTTTTATGCTCTATAAGCGAACAAGCCATATTGGCAAGCATCGACTTTCTGTGTGCGGTCTTTCGACCCAAGTGCATTACTTTTTTTCCGTGTCTCATTTTTCTTGGTTAAAAATGTGGATTAATCTTTATCTAACTTGTACTTGGCTAAGTCCATTCCAAAAGAAAGGCCTTTGAGAACGACAAGTTCTTCTAATTCTGTCAAGGATTTTTTTCCAAAGTTTCTAAACTTCATCAAATCGTTTTTGTTGTAAGAAACTAAGTCACCTAAGGTATCAACCTCTGCTGCTTTTAAACAATTTAGCGCACGAACTGAAAGATCCATGTCGACCAATTTTGTCTTCAACAACTGACGCATATGCAAGGATTCCTCATCGTAAGTTTCTGTTTGTGCGATTTCATCCGCTTCCAGGGTAATGCGCTCATCAGAGAACAATAAAAAGTGGTGAATTAAAGTTTTCGCAGCTTCAGTTAACGCATCTTTAGGATGAATAGAACCGTCTGTGATTATTTCAAAAATTAATTTTTCATAATCCGTCTTTTGCTCTACCCTAAAGTCTTCGATGCTGTATTTTACATTTTTTACCGGAGTAAAAATGGAGTCAATCGCAATGACCCCTACTTCTGCATTGGTTTTTTTGTTTTCTTCAGCAGGAACGTACCCTCTTCCTTTCTCGATGGTAATTTCCATGTTCAATTGCACATCGGTACCGAGGTTACAGATAACCAAGTCAGGATTCAACACTTGGAATCCAGAAATAAATTTCTGAAAATCAGCGGCTTTGAGTTGTTCTTGCCCCCCAATAGAAAGGGTAACTTTTTCATCTTCGATTTCGTCAATCTGACGTTTAAATCGAATTTGCTTTAGGTTTAGAATAATTTCTGTAACATCTTCTACTACTCCAGGAATGGTAGAAAACTCATGCTCTACGTTTTCGAGCTTAACAGAAGTTATTGCGAAACCTTCTAGTGAAGATAATAATACACGTCTAAGGGCATTCCCCACGGTCAGACCGTATCCAGGTTCTAAAGGACGAAATTCAAACTTGCCTTCGAACTCTGAAGAATCGATCATTATAACTTTATCCGGTTTTTGAAAATTCAATATTGCCATAATTTGCTTCCGTTTGCTTATTTAGAGTATAATTCTACGATTAATTGTTCCTTGATGTTTTCAGGGATTTGAAGTCGCTCTGGAACAGTGACTAAAGTTCCTTGGAGCTGATCACTGTTCCAGCTTAACCATTCGTATACGGCAGCGTCTTTCCCTTTTGCTTCTATGATGATGTTAAGGGATTTTGATTTTTCTCTCACACTAACTACATCACCTACTTTTACTTGGTAGGAAGGAATGTTTACTATAGAACCATTCACGGTAATGTGACGGTGAGAAACCAACTGGCGTGCTCCACTACGTGTTGGAGAAAGGCCAAATCGATAAACGATATTGTCTAATCTGGATTCACAGAGCTGAAGTAATACTTCACCCGTTACTCCTTTACTTCTACTTGCTTTTTCAAAAAGATTTCGGAATTGACGCTCTAAGATACCGTAGGTAAATTTAGCCTTTTGCTTTTCCATAAGCTGTACAGCGTATTCCGACTTTTTACCTCGTCTTCTAGCATTTCCGTGCTGTCCTGGAGGATAATTTCTTTTTTCGAAGGATTTGTCTTCTCCGAAGATGGGCTCACCAAATTTGCGAGCAATTTTTGTTTTTGGACCAGTATATCTTGCCATAATTGGTTTTTTTTTTGAACAGGGAGCTATGAA
>JALQVM010000028.1 GCA_023263685.1 Flavobacteriaceae bacterium
TGGGAAGGTTCCTAAGGGAGTAGTGTTTACAATTAAATCAATAGAATCGAGGATCTCTTGGGTCAGTGCTTCATAGGTCAATTGATTTTTTTCAGGGGTCCTAGAAACGAATTGAACTGCACAGTTTAGATTTTCTAAAGCATAACGAATTGCGCCGGAAGCTCCACCCGTCCCTAGGATTAAGGCTTTTTTGGGTAGCGTAGTGAGCTCTTCTTCTAATGCTTTGCGAAATCCTGTATGGTCGGTATTGTGTCCAACAGTTTTTCCCTCTTTATTCCAAAGTATCGTATTTACTGCTCCTATGGCTTTTACTTCATCTGATACTTCATCCAAAAAAGGAATTACCTCAATTTTATACGGAATGGTCACATTTAATCCACAGAGGTGCTTTTCGTTTTGGAGAATTTCGCCAAAGTTTTCCAATGAAGGAAGGTCAAAATTGACATAGGTATGTTGGGTCAGATGTTCTCTCGAAAATTTGTCTGAAAAATATTTTCTTGAAAATGAGTAGTCTATATTTTTACCTAAAAGCCCAAATTTCTTAGGAGTTTCTTTTTCTGTCATAATAATCCAATAAAAACAATATTGCTGCTCCAATGAGCATAGCCAAAATTACGACATAGGTCTCAATTTGAGTTGCCTCAGGGAGATAATAGTGGTAATTCACAAGTTCTGGGGTTCCTACCCTGTTGGTAATAAGTTCTCCGTTTGCGTCTACTAGGTATTGTTTATCTTTCCAAGGATATACCAGTCGCAATGTTCCTATGATAAACCCAATGATGCTCACCAAGGTAGGGTGGGGATATTTTTCTAAAACTACTTTAATCAGGTTGGAAAACGAAACCAGCCCCGTAAGGGAACCACCAGCAAATACAGCCATGATCAGAAGTAACCTTCGGGTAATGGGGTCTTTTAAAGGAGCTAGATCACCCACTAGACCCGAAGAAATTACGTCAAATAAAGCGTTTACGGCATCTACCAGCAAGAGGTTGTAGTTTCCTAAAATTAAAAGCAGGAAGGATCCCGATAGCCCAGGGATGGTCATTCCCGAGACCCCAATTAGTCCACAAAAGAACACAAACACTAGGTTGTCATTTTCTGCGATTGGTTTCGCCAGGCTGAGACTGATCCCTCCCATAAAACCGATGAATAAAAAAATAAAAAGGGTGCGATTCCAGTAGGGAACTTGCTTGGTGACCAGGTATAAGGAGGCCAATATCATTCCTAAGAAAGCTCCCATCACTAGGGTTTCGTTTTGGGTAAGGGCAAAATCAAGAAACAGGGATACGCTAAAATAGCTTATGAGTACGCCTCCAAAAAGCAGCGAAAGAAAAGCTCCATTGACATAGGTCCAAAAAGCACTCAACCGACCGCTAAAAAACAATTTAAACGCTACACAATTGAGTCTTTGAAAGGAATAAATGAGTTCTTCATAAAAACCACCCACCAAAGCTACAATCCCGCCAGATACTCCAGGAACCTTATTGGCAGCCCCCATGGCAATTCCCTTTAAAATCAAAAAAAAAGCTTCTTGCTTGCTTCGTTTTTTTTGAAAGGATTTCATTTTGAGGCCCCGATTTTAATCCGTTCAATGAAGAAAAGAATTCCAAAGCCCAGACTCATCCAGAGTAGGGCAGTGAGGAGTTGAGGGTCTCCTTTAAAATGCTGAGGAAGTACCGCAACCGTTTGTTTGATAGAAGCTACATCGGCATTTTGCCAAGGCCAAACCTTGTGCAAGGCCCCCAGCATTAAGCCCACTAAAACAGCGATGCTTCTTTCGGGGTAGCGGTCCAATAGCCAGCTTAAGAATTTTGCAAATACTTTTATACCCAGGCCAATTCCGAGTAGAAACACCCCTAAAATACTGGCAGTATGTAAGAATTGATTTTGATCAAAATTGACCATCAGATCTTGCGCTATGCGCACATTCGATAGAATTGTTTGATACACTCCCATGATGACCAATAGATAAGCACCCGAAAGTCCCGGTAATATCATGGCAGAAATTCCGATAAAACCAGAGAGAAATAAATACCAAAGGCTGCTCTGGTTTTCTCCACCGTTGAGCTGGGTTATTAAAAAAGAACTAACGGCGCCAAAAAGTACATAAAGTAGCGTACGTAGGTTAAAGGGTAATTCTTGTTTAAAAAGGTAAATAATACTGGCAACCAATAAACCAAAGAAAAACGACCATAGAATTAAAGGATGAGATTCAATCAGCCATTCAAGCAGTCGTGAAAACAATAAAATACTGCTAAGGATGCCCCCAAAAACAGCCAATAAAAAGGGTCCGTTCAGTTTTTTCCAAACCGATTTTAATCCCTCTTGTTTCCCTATTTTCAGAGTAGCTAGAGAAAAAGAATTGATACTTTCTAGCAGTTCCTTGTAAATACCGGTGATCAGCGCAATCGTACCTCCTGAAACCCCTGGCACAAGATCTGCTGCACCCATAAGCATTCCTTTCAGATAAAGTAGTAAATAGCGCATCGGTTTTTGACGTTTCAAACAAAGGTAGAAAACCCCACCTAATTAAAGGGATTCTCCTTTTTTAAATTGGGAAAGTGAAGGAAATAGCTTTAATAAATCACTGAATTCCTTTTTGTCCAATGCCTCTAAATTTAAAAAATAAAGTGCCTCATTTGCATTACCCAATTCGAGACTGCATCCTCCCAATCGGAGAGCAAGCGCTCTGCTTTCAGGAAAGGATTTATAGGCTTCATCCAAGAGAGTTCGTGCTTTGTTCCATTGGCCCAGCTTAAGGTAAAGGTCAATATGTCCCAAAATCAAGTCGAGTTCATACAGCCCAAGGTCGTACAGTTTTTCATAAGCCGCTAGGGCTTTTTCGTATTGGTCTAAGGCGGTGAAGATTTGAATTCCTTTTTTCCAAAGTGTTATTGAATCGCTATTTACTTCGAGTGATCGTTTAAAATAGTCCTTTGCTTTTTTATGGAGTTCTTGTTGGATAAAAAATTCAATTAACGCTGCCCAACTGCTTTCATTGCTGGGTTCCAAATGAATTGCTTTTAGATAAAATTTGGCGGCTAGCGCCTTGTTTTCTAAAGTTTCATGACACCTTCCGATGCACTGATATACAAAAGCACTGGGGTCATTGGTGTTTAGAGCGATTTCATAATTCTCAATGGCTTCGTTTATACGCCCCATTTCCTCTAAAAGCTTCCCTTTTTCTATATAGGCTCCCGTAAAGGTATCGTCGCTAATGAGGGCAAAATCAAAGGCGGATAAGGCTTCTTTTTGAAGGCCTTTTTTTAGTAAAACCAATCCGAGTTGATGCCAAGCTACCTCACTGTAGGGATCAACCTCCAAGACCTCATTAAGAACTGCAATTGCCTCATCGGTTTTTTCTAATTGTTCGTAGGCATAAAGTAAGTTGTATAAGGCTGAATAGTCTTGAGGGGTATCGTCTACACAATTTTTAAAAAAATAGGAGGCTTCCTCATATTCTTCTGCTAGCAAGTGTTCCATCCCTAAAAGGTTCCAAATTTCAAGTGGATCTTCAGACAATTCCAAGGCTTTATGCAGGTGATTTATAGAAGCTTGATGGTCTCCATTTTTGGATGCAATGCTCGCTTTTTGTAGGGAGATTTCCTCATCCATTGGATTTAATTTTTCTACGTAGTCAAGTAGTTTTGAGGCGGCTTCATATTTTTCATCCAAAATCAAAACTTCACTTTGAAGCAACATTAATTCATGGGAAGTAGGATGTTGCTCAAGGCCCATTTTCAATGCTTTTTTTGCTAATTGATTATCGCCAAAACCAAGATAATGAACGATGATATCTTCAAACTCTTGAGCATCAAAATAATAGATGTGATTGGTTTTGAGCATGTGCTCAAATTTAGAGATTGAAGATTGGGTCTCTTCGGAGTTGAAATTTAGCATAGTGATTTTAAAAATCTTCTATTTTAAAGTTAACGTCTAGAAGAACTAAATTCTTTTTTATAAAGGATTGTTTTTAACAATTTAATTAACATCCAGTGACTTCATCGATCACTGATTTAAGAATGGTACAGCCTTTTATTATTTCTTTTTCAGTAACGGTTAGGGGCGGACTAATACGAACCGCTTTTTTTTCCCATAGAAGCCAAAAGAGCATCAACCCTCTGTCGATGCATTTCAAAATAATTTGATTTGCTTCTTCAGCGGTTTCAAACAGCAGCGCGAGCATCAGTCCAGTCCCTCTGATTTCTTTAATGGCGGAATGGGTGAGTTCTTTTCTAAACAAAGCCTCCTTTGCTGGAATTTGCTTCATGAGCTTACTGTCTCTGATTTCTCTAAGGGTTGCTAAACAGGCAGCAGCAATCAATGGATTTCCTCCAAAGGTGGTAATATGACCTAATTTGGGTTGGTCCTCCAAGAGTCGCATAAGTTGATGTGAGGCAGTAAAGGCCCCAACGGGTAGTCCTCCTCCCATTCCTTTACCCATCACAACAATATCGGGACTGACATCAAAGTGTTCAAATCCGAAAAATTTTCCTGTTCGACCAAAACCGGGTTGAATTTCATCAAGAATCAATAAGGCTCCTACGGCCTCACAACGCGCTTTTACTTTTTTTAAGTAATCGTCTTTAGGCATGATAAAACCTGCTCCGCCTTGGATGGTTTCTAAAATTACAGCGGCAGTTTTGTGGGTAATTTCTTGGATGTCTTCTTCCTGATTAAAACGAATGAACTTGGTATCGGGGAGGAGGGGACGATACCTCATTTTTTGATGTTCCGATCCCAAAAGACTCAGCGCTCCGTGGGTGCTTCCATGGTAGCTGTTTTGTGCCCCGATGAGTTCGCTTCTGCCGGTGGCTCGTTTTGCCAGCTTGAGTGCTCCTTCAATGGCTTCTGTTCCCGAGTTGGTCAAGTAAACCGATTCTTGATTGTCGGGGAGCAGTGCAATAAGTTCTTTACATAGATGTACCGCGGGTGCTTGAGCAAACTCACCATAGACCATCACGTGTAGGTATTTTCGCGATTGTTTTCGTATTGCCCGAGTCACTTTTGGATGACAATGCCCAAGGCTGCAGGCAGATACTCCTGCTACAAAATCCAAATATTTTTTTCCGTCCGTATCGGTTAGGTAGGCCCCTTTAGCTTTTTCAATTGAGATTCCCAAAGGATGGGGGGTCGTCTTTGCTTGATATGTTAGAAACTCATCTTTAAGCATACAGCTTAGTTTTTTTCCTTCACTGAGGGAGGGGTTTCTTCTTTAGGGTATTGAAATTTTAAAATTTCAGGGAATTGCTCCTCTTGATCGTTTTCATCAAAAAGATCTTCAATCGTTTCGGGACGCTCTACGATTCTCCAAGTGAATCCTTTGAGGGTACGTTCGTTTAGGGGAAGCTCGTCTTCGGGATATACATTACCGTTTGGACTGACTAAAAACGTAATTTCATCAATTTGTCCCTCCAAAAATTCCATTTTTAATGCACTGCAGGTAGTTTTATCTATCCCGATGAGTTGGAGGTCCTCGTCGTTGTAGAGGTAATAGACCATTTCGGTATTTTTAGTAATGACAATATTGTCAAGCTTACTTTCTTTAAAGGCACCTCTCAGCAGTCCTCCTTTAATCTGTTGGTAGCCATTTTCGCTCAAACTGTCTTTTTCAATAATAAATACCCTTCCGTCGATTTTAAGAGAATCGAGTTTATTGGTTTTAGTGTCAGAAAGCAGTTGAATTTCATCTCCTGTCATTTGGCTTTCATCAAACCACAAGACCGGGTTGTTTTCGTGGTAATTTTTTTCCGTAAATACTTGCTCTTGTTGCTTCGTTAGGGGTTTTTTAAGCAATTTTGTCAAGCCTACAGCTTCGTCCAAATACAAGGAATCTGAACGCCCCCTTAGGTCACTTTTTAAAATCCTCACATCGTAATAAGCCCGAAGAATTCGTTTTTCTTCTGGCCCTGTTGCCACTAAGGTATCGGCATGAATGAAAAGAGAGTCCTGATCGATGATATTCACCGCCATGGCTCTTCGGGTAATGATAGCGGAGTCTTTTTCTTTAAAAATTTCTCCATAATTTCCTGTAATAATGGAGTTGTTCAAGGTGTCGACTATACTGATGTTTTTTGTTGCAGCGGCGTAGTTTCGTTCGCTTTCAAAATAAAGACTGTCTCCTCTTATGATTTTATTATCGTAATAGAGGGTAGCATTTTGCTTAAAAATTCCTTTTTCACGATTCATATCGTAAAACCCTCGTTCACATACAATGGTATAGGCCTCTCCTTCAATTTTTGAATTGCCGTAAAGGTAGGCTTGATTGCTTTCCGTAAAATAGTCCAATTGCTGGGAGTTTACTTTATACTCTGGATTGTTTATGGTTACCTCTGAAATAAAGCGGTATTTCTTTTGGTCCATAAAGTACTGTCCCTGATTGCTGGTCAGGGTGCTGGTACTGTCCACGATAACCCCTGGGGTATTGTAAAAAGCCTTTTCATTGATTCGATCTAAATTGAGCTGTTCGGTTTTCAAGGTCATGTCGGGGCGTTCAAGGTATACCTTGCCTTCGGCATAGGCCATTTTGGTTCCACCGTCATATTCGATGGTTTTGCACGTCATGCGCAGACTGTCTCCTTGGGTAAACACGACATTCCCAATGGCTTTAAAGTAATTTTGTTTGGAATAAAAATAGGCTTGGTCTGATTCGATCAAGGCTCCTTCGTGAAAGAGCTGCACTCGTTTTTCGTCAGATTTAAAGAGAATGTTGGCCCCCGGATACCGCTCTTGGTCCTGTGTTGAGCCCCCTGCTTGCCGGATTTCAATAATCTTTGATTCTTGAGCTAGGGTGAGGTGTCCTATAAAAAGGTGTGCAATCAATACTGCGCCAATACCTAATGAGGACTTCATGGGACTTTTAGCTTATCTGTAGATTGTTTGAGCTCGGTCTGGGCCTACAGAAACAATTTTAATCGGAGTTTCTAATGCCTTTTCTAAATAATCGATATAATCGAGGAAGTTTTTGGGAAATTGGTCTACTGTTGTCAGTTGGGTCAAATCTTCTTCCCACCCTTCAAGTTCTTCGTATAGCGGCTGAATGTCATCACTAGTTATGTCATAGGGAAGATAATCTTGAACACCTTGGGCGGTTTGATAGGCAGTACAAACTTTAATTTTAGAAAAACCAGAAAGTACGTCTCCCTTCATCATCATAAGTTGGGTGACACCGTTAATTTTGATCGCGTATTTCAGTGCTACCAAGTCGAGCCAACCGCACCTTCTTGAACGTCCTGTTGTAGCCCCAAATTCATTTCCAACCCTACCCATCGTTGCTCCATCCTCATCAAAAAGCTCGGTAGGAAAAGGGCCACTTCCTACGCGGGTGGTATAGGCCTTAAAAATCCCAAAAACTTCCTTGATTTTATTTGGTGCAACTCCTAAACCCGTACAGGCACCAGCCGCGGTTGTAGTAGAAGAGGTTACGAAAGGATAGGTTCCAAAATCAACATCCAAAAGAGACCCTTGAGCCCCTTCAGCCAAGATTTTTTTACCCGCTTTTTGGGCTTGATGCAAATAGTGTTCACTGTCAACAATTTTAAAGGTTCTAAGTGCGTCTATGCTTTCTAAAAATTCGCGCTCTAGGGTTTCCAATTGATCTGCTTCAGCACCCTCAAAATTTTTGAGAATCTCTAAATGCTTGTGGGTTAATTTTTGGTATTTCTCTTCCCAATTCGAAGCAAAAATATCGCCAACTCGAATTCCATTACGACCCGTTTTATCCATATAAGTTGGTCCAATCCCCTTAAGCGTAGAGCCTATTTTAGACTTTCCCTTTGAAGCCTCGGAAGCGGCATCGAGTAGGCGGTGCGTGGGTAGAATTAAATGTGCTTTTTTTGAAATCAATAATTTTTCATCAAAGTTGATGTTGTAAGGAGCCAAGTTTTTGATTTCCTTCATAAAAATCACGGGATCGATCACTACCCCATTTCCAATTAAATTTACCGCTTTGGGATGAAAAATTCCGGAAGGTATGGTATGTAAAACGTGTTTGTTTCCTTCAAACTCAAGCGTATGGCCCGCATTGGGTCCTCCCTGAAATCTTGCGATGATATCGTATGAGGAGGTTAACACATCCACAATTTTTCCTTTCCCTTCGTCACCCCATTGGAGTCCGAGTAGTAAATCTACCGTCATGCTTTTTAGGATTTATTAGTTTTTTTAGTGCCGTAAAAGTATAAAGAATGCTTGTGTATGTCAACATCAAAAACCTCTTCTATGGTTTTTTTTATTTGTTGAATTCTCGGATCGCAAAATTCCTTTACTTCCCCGCTGTCAGTAAGTATGATATGGTCGTGTTGATGGTCAAAATAGGATTTTTCGTATTGGGCTTGTCCACTTCCAAATTGATGTTTGCGAACTAATCCACACGCCAACAAAAGTTCTATGGTATTGTAAAGGGTTGCTCTGCTGACTCGGTAATTCTTATTTTTCATTTTGATGTATAAGGACTCTATATCAAAATGCTCTTTATTGTCATAGATTTCAAAAAGAATGGCAAAACGTTCTGGTGTTTTGCGATGCCCGTGCTGGTCTAAGAAGTTGATGAAAACATCTTTGACAACTTCTTGATTTGATTTGTTTACAACCATAGAATTGCAAAGATAGTTATAAAGAGTTACTCGCGTACAATTTTATCAATACCGTTCACTTTTGATAGTGTGATTACAAGCTTGTCTAAAATGGTTTTGTTTTGGACGTTGAGTTGAATCATTCCGGTAAAAAATTGATCTTCAGAATCAAAGTTGATTTTATTGATATTGACATTTTTGGTATTGGAAATCATACGGGTCACTTCATTGACGAGCCCTTTACGATCAATACCGCTCAATTTTAAGGTAACCGAAAATTCATCCGAGGAAGAATCGATCCATTTGGCAGGAATCACACGATAGGCAAAGTTTGATTGAAGGGTAAGTGCATTAGGACATTCTTTATGATGGACTTTTACCCCTTCATTTACGGTAATGAATCCGAAAACAGCATCCCCAGGAATGGGATTACAGCAGTTCGCAAAACTGTGTGCCAAGGGTTCCTTCTCTTTTCCAAAAACCAGTTGATCAAATTTTTCTGTAATTTCTCCCGTTGGATTAGGATTGACTTTTATCCCCGACTTGATTCGGCGCTTAAAAAAGTTGAGCACGGTGTTTTGATATTCGTTTGCAAACTCTTTCAATTGCTTATTATCCAAGGTGCCGATACCCATTCTGTAAAATAGGTCTTGACTGCTCTCAAACTTAAAATAATACAGCATTTTTTGAATGGTTTTATCATTCATAGTGACTTTGAGCTGTTTGAGTTTTCGTCTGAGCATTTCTTTGCCTTCCTCTGCTCTAATTTTCTTTTCTTCGTTAAGGGTAGATTTGATGATGGAACGCGCCCGTGAGGTCACCACAAAATCCAACCAGTTTTTGGAAGGCTTGGTGTTGTCTGAAGTGATTACTTCTATTTGATCTCCACTTCGCAGTTCTTTACTTAGAGGAACTAGGCGATCGTTTACTCTTATTCCACGAGTTTTTTTTCCGATGTCGGTATGTATGGCAAAAGCAAAGTCAAGCGCAGTAGCTCCTTGGGGGAGCGATTTCAAATCTCCCTTGGGGGTGAATACAAAAATTTCCTTGGCGTAAAGATTGAGCTTAAAATCTTCAACAAAATCAACTGCATTTCCAGAATTGTTTTCCAAGACTTCTTGTAATCTATTAAGCCAACTTTCAATTCCTATGTCTTTTTGGTCTCCTTGTTTGTATTTGTAATGCGCTGCATATCCTTTCTCAGCAATTTCATGCATTCTCTCAGAACGTATCTGAATTTCGATCCATTTGTTTTGTGGACCCATTACTGTAATGTGGAGGGCTTCGTATCCATTCGACTTGGGAGCAGAAATCCAATCTCTTAGACGCGTGGGGTTGGGTGTAAAATGATCCGTAACGATAGAATAAATTTTCCAAGCCAAAAGTTTTTCTTTGGCCCGTGTACTTTTAAACACGATACGCATCGCAAATTTGTCAAAAACCTTTTCAAAAGGAATGTTTTGCGTCAGCATTTTCCGATGAATGGAATAGATGGATTTACTACGACCTTTGACAGTGTATTTAAGGCGTTCCTTGTCTAATTCATCAGAGAGGAATTTTGAAAACGTATTGATGTATTCTTCTTGGGCTTCATAGCTCTCTTCTATTTTGCTTTTAATGGAATTGTAGCGCTGGGGTTCTGTGTATTTTAGGCTCAGATCCTCCAATTCTGTTTTGACATTGTACAATCCGATTCGGTGTGCGAGGGGAGCATAGATATAGAGCGTTTCGGAAGCGATTTTTACTTGTTTGTACTCCGGCATGGCATCCATCGTCTGCATGTTGTGCAAACGATCAGCAATTTTTATGATGATTACCCGCACATCATCGTTTAAGGTCAGCAGCATTTTTCTAAAATTCTCTGCCTGTAGGGAGATGTTTTTATCTTTTTTTAGATTGGAAATTTTGGTGAGTCCATGCACAATTTTAGCGACGGTATTTCCTAAAAGCCGCTCGATATCTTCTAGTGTAAATCGGGTATCCTCAACCACATCGTGTAAAAGTGCAGCACAAATAGATGTTGCGTCAAGACCGATCTGTTGGGCTACAATTTTAGCCACATTGATGGGATGGAAAATATAAGCTTCTCCAGATTTTCTTCTCTGGTCACTATGCGCCTCAACCGCTGTATCAAAGGCCAGGCGAATCATTTTTTTGTCCTTTTCACTTAGCGTTTGATAGCTGATACGGAGCAGTTCCTTATACTGCTTGGCAATCTCTTTATTTTCTAATTCTTCGTCAACAATCATTAGGTAGTAATATACTAAAGATTTTAATGCCTCTAGGATTCAATTTTATTCTTACGGGCTTGGTACATCAAAATCCCTGCCGAAACAGATAAATTTAATGAATCTACTTTTGATGACATGGGGATGATTAAATGTTGATGCGAGGCCTCGAGCCAATTCGCGCTCAAACCACTACTTTCAGTCCCCATGACTAAAGCACAGGGTGTTTTGTAATCAAATGCATCATAAGCAAGGGCATTGGATTCTAGTGCTGCAGTGGCAATAAAAAATTCATTTTCATTTAAATAATCGATGACTTCATCAGATGTGCCCTGCGCAGTGTGCAGTGAAAAGAGGCATCCAAGGCTTGAGCGGATGCTGTTGGGATTATAAAAATCGGTCTTGGGGTTGGCAATGAGTACTCCGTCAAAATCTGCCGCGGCAGCGGTTCGGTATAAGGCACCTATATTTCCTGGCTTTTCTGGGGCTTCAATGACCAAGAGCAGGGCATTTTTCTTTACTTTAAATTCGCTTAAACTGTGATTTTTAGCTTCCGCTAGGGCCATTATTTTTTCCGAACCTGAGCGAAAGCTGATTTGTTCAAAAACTGCCGCAGCAACTAAAAATTGAGTTATTCCTAACAGTTTAGAGGTTAGGTCTTTCACCTCGGATTCATATCCTTCTTCAATAAAAAGTGCTGTTAGGGTGTATTGAGCTGTAAGGGCTTTTTCCAGTTCACGCAAGCCTTCAATCACAAATAATCCCCGTTTTTTTCGCTCTCTTGATTTCTGAGAAAGGAGTTTGAGGGTTTTAATTTCTGGATTTTTGCTGCTGGATAAATAGTTCACGGGCCGTTGATTTTCACTCAATTATACAAACAAAGAAATGAATAAAATTATTCGGTTGCTAATTCTTCTTCTAAGGTATGGGCAATTACCATACCTACCATAGCATTATAACTGAGGATGCCTTTCGCTTGTCCGTTGGCTTTTAGATAGGAGTCGTACCCCTTTTTTAAATAAGGTTCAAAGGGGTTTTGAAATTTTTTCCAAAAATCGGAAAGCTCTTGGAAATTCTTCATTATGCCAGGACGTAATGCAGCTAGGAGCTTTTTAGCTTTTTCTGGATCAGCTGTAAAGAGTTCGGCATAGCAATATCGTAAAGCAAAGCTGTATCCCGAAAATCGGATAAAGGGATCTGGGTGTTTGATGCAACTGTAATAAGCCACAAAGTTTGCTTCTGCTTCTGAGGCAATGCCCAATTGATGGGCCATTTCATGCGTTGCGGTGGTGATGTAGTTTAGCTTAGGAATTTTATAATTGACTTGAGATTCCAAGGTTAGGGGATTGAGATAACCTGCAAATCCCGTATAACTCAACAATACACTCCAAAGTGAGTTTTTTAAATAGGGTTTGGTGTCAAAATCGGCTGGTTCAAAACGGAACTTATCTTCGAGTAGCTCCCTGATTTCTCCTTTGGTATAACGAATTTGAACGGCTACACTGTCCGAGGAGGTGAGACTTTTGTGAAGGTCATTAGTGGCTGTTATTAGAAATGCTAAGGTTTGCTCTAATTGTTCTTGATTATAATCGGATGTGTAGCCTAATTTTTCTTTTAAGGGCATGCGATAATAATTTAATCCCCACTGGAAATGAAACAACAGGCTGACTAATGATGCGGTGGCTAGGGCATTTAACAGAAGCGTGCGAAATCGAATTTTTCCTTGAAACCCTCTCACCAAAGTGTAAAGGACAAGCCCTAGGGCAAGCCCATAGGCCAAATCACCAAAAGAAAAGGGGAGGGGTGCAAAAAAAAAGCGCTGAAACTTAAAAAACAGCGGATAGATTTTTTGACTGTAGATTGCTTCAACCCAAAGAGGCCTTGTTTTCAGTAGATGAAGGCACAACCACTGCACAGGAAGCAGTAAAACGAGTAGCCATTGGGTCTTTTTCATCTCTTTTAAAAAGCTTTATTTCAATCCCTGAAAATAAGAATTGAGCACTGTGCAAAAGTGAAGAGGGAAGCTGCGGACTTCCCTAACTTTTAATCGACACTAACGACTTCAATTTCGAAGATCAAATCCGATTGTGGTGGAATTCCTTGTACGCCATTGGCTCCATAAGCAAGGGTGTAGGGAAGAAAAAGCGTAGCTTGATCTCCTTGACTCAACAACCGAAGTCCTTCTTTAAAGCCTTCAATCATTGCGTCGTCTGGCCCTACCGCTGCTTGAATGGGGGTGTACTGATTGGCGTTTTTACGTTGGATATTCACCTGATCATTAGCCTCTGCTATTTCTAGCTTACTGGTTTCTAGTAAGGTCCCGTCGACAAAATAGACCGCGTAATGTACGGTAGCTTTGTTGGTTGATTTTATGGCAGCACCAGCTCCTTTTTTGGTAATTTGGTACTGCAAGCCGGAAGAAGTGGTAGTAGCATTTTGCTTGAGGGCCTCAAATTTTTCCACATTCGTTTCTTTGATCGCATTGAGTTTTGCTTCCCTTTCTTTGGCAAGGATTTCTTTTTGATCAAAATAAGTGACGAATACTTCTGGCGCATCAAATTGCTTTGCTTCTTTTCCTTTTCTTATGATAATTACCTCTTCAATTTGATCATTTTGCTGAATGCTGTCAACTACCTCTTGACCAGAAACGACTTCTCCAAATACTGCGTGTTTACCGTCTAGCCAAGGGGTGGCTTTGTGCGTGATAAAGAATTGACTTCCGTTGGTTCCCGGTCCGGCATTGGCCATAGAAAGAATCCCAGGACCTTTATGGGTAAGGTCACTAAATTCATCATCAAATCGGTACCCAGGACCGCCAGAACCCGTTCCGGTAGGGTCTCCACCTTGAATCATGAAATCAGGAATCACACGATGAAACTTGATGCCATTGTAATATTTTTTGGATTTGAATTCATCACTCACTTTTGGATTTTCACCTTCACTTAAAGCGACAAAATTGGCCACGGTAATCGGGGCTTTGTCGTAGGCTAATTTTAAAAGTATGGATCCTTTATTGGTTTGAATGTCTGCGTACAATCCAGATTCTAAATCTGGGTACTGGGTTTTGCAACTTAAAATAAAAGCGGTTGCGACTAAAAGTATTGCGATTTTTTTCATGAAAAGTGTATTGCGGATTAGTATTGATTAAGGGTGAATTAAACGTTCAATTGTAAAGCGAAGGGGTTGGTTGATTCCAATTTTATCTCCATCTCCTTGGTAACTGTAGCAAAGGTAGGAAGGAAAAAGAAATACCACAACTTCCTCGGATTTCATCATTCTTAGCGCAACCCTTAAAGCCGGTAAAAGCTCTTCTTCATCTACAGCGTAGGTGACCGTTCCCAGTTCCTCTTTAGCATAGAGTAGGTTTTGTTTCAAATCTTCAATTTGGTACTGAAAAATAACCTCCTCTCCTTTGACGGGAAGGGGAGTATTTGCTTCTGCCTTGGTGATGTAGGCATATAGAAAGCCCGCTTCAGATTTTTGAAATTCCAGTAGACTGTCGCTTTCTGCACTGGTAACCAGCTGTTTTTGTTCCTGTAGCAGTAGTTTTTTATTTCTTTGTGCGGAACTGTTTAAAAAGGGGGTTTGTTTTTTGTTCAGCGGGTAACGAGGTTCAAGCTGTGCGCAGGAAAACAAGCAAAGCGAAATAGCTAAAAGGACAAAAATTTTCATTTCACTTAAAATTGATCTGCTATTTGAAGAACTGCTGTCTTGAAGCGGGCTACCGTTTTTTCCAAAGAATCTTTGGACATTCCGCCAGCTGCGTTGTGGTGACCGCCTCCCTCAAAATAGGTTCTCGCAAAATCGTTAACTGAAAACGCGCCCTTGGAACGGAAAGACATTTTTATTTTTCCTTCTTTTTCGTTTTCAATCAGGATACACGCAAATTGAACTCCTTCCAAACTCAATCCATAGTTGACAAAGCCTTCGGTGTCTCCCTTTTGATACGCACATGAATTGAGTTCAGCTTGGGATAAGGTAATGTAAACGACGGGAAGGGTATGAATCTGAGTGAGGTTGGATAAAGCAATTCCCAATAATTTTAGACGGTTAAAGGAGGAACTGTCGTATATTTTTTGATGTATATCAGTTCCTTCAGCTCCTTGCTCAATAAGATGTGCTATGGCTTTATGTGTCTCCGCGGTGGTTGAAGGATATTTGAAAGAGCCTGTGTCAGTCATGATACCAGTATACAGACAATTTGCTATATCGGGGGTCAAAGCCTTTGGGTTTAAGGCAGTAATGAGATGGTAAACCATTTCGCAAGTGGAGCTCATTTTGGGGTCGGAATACATTAAAGCTGCATAGTCGTCTGGGGACTCGTGATGATCGATCATTACCTTAAAGGCTGATGCTTTCTCGACCAGAGGTTCAAGGGCATCAATCCGCCCCAAGGAATTAAAATCCAGGGTAAAGATGAGGTCCGCTTGCTCCAGCTTTTGCTCCGCTTGTTCGGGTTGTTGACTGTAAATCAAAATTTGTTCTTGGCCGGGCATCCAGTCCAAAAATGCAGGATATTCATTGGGTGAAACGATTACGGCTTCGTGCTTTTCATTTTGAAGAAAGTGCATCCAAGCCAGACAACTCCCTAAGGCATCACCGTCAGGGTTTTTATGCGGGATGATTACTGTCTTTTGTGGGGTTTGAAGCTGTTGTTTCAGAACAGTTAAAAAGTCGTTTTCCATACTGCCGCTAAGATACCATTTTCACTTGAGCCAAGCCGTTACTCCCCTTATTTTTTAAAATCGAAGCTGTTTCAGAGAATTGCCTAGTCCTCCTTTAAATTTCATTTAGTAGTTTTGCCACAAATAAAAAAAAATGGCTAATACCACATTAATGATGATCAAACCCGATGCTTTTGAAAACGGACACATCGGCAATATTCTTGAAAAAGTTACCTCAGCAGGTTTTAAAATTAAAGCCCTTAAATTGACTCAACTCACCAAACGAGATGCAGAGACTTTTTACGAAGTGCACAGCGAGCGTCCTTTCTTTGGAGAATTGGTTAGTTTTATGACGCGGGGTCCTATTGTAGCCGCTTTATTAGAAAAAGAAAATGCAGTCAGTGACTTTAGAACCTTAATAGGGGCTACCAATCCTGCCGAAGCAGCGGAAGGGACCTTGAGAAAACTATACGCCACCTCTATGGGAGAAAATGCAGTTCACGGTTCGGACAGCGACGAAAACGCTTCCATCGAAGCGGCTTTTCATTTTTCAAAAAGGGAGTGCTTTTAGACTAAAGTAATTTTTTGCACGTATTCTCCTTCTAAATG
>JALQVM010000029.1 GCA_023263685.1 Flavobacteriaceae bacterium
AATCGGTTTTAAAAGGTTCAGAAATTTCCCCCTCTTCCAAACTAAAAGCTTCATCTCGAAATTCTTTTACCATTTGAGGACGCTTTCTGTTCAGTGTATACTTTCCTCCTGTAGCTCGTGATCCTGGATCTTGAGAATACAAAATGGCTTTAGAAGCAAAACTGGACCCTCGTTCCAATACATCTTCACGGAAGGTGCGCAGTTGATTGATAATTCGGTCTTGTTCCGCTTCACTCACCTCAGGTTCGATTACAATTTGAGAAATCTCCAGTTCGGTTCCAAACGTTGGCAAATCAATTTCGGGAATGGATTCAAAAAATACCCGCACTTCTTCAGGAGTAACTTCCACATTTTCGATAATTTGATTTTGCATCATGGAAGAAAGCTTTTGTACTTTATTGATTTCAAAAATGTCTTGACGAAAACTTGCTTCGTCTTCTTTTTTATAAAATTCCAATACCTTTTCTATACTTCCTAATTGTTGGGTAAAGTTGTCTATGATCTGATCTACTGTGGCGTAAATTTCTTCTACATTAACCTCCAAACTGTCTTGTACGGCATGGTGTGCATAGAGCTTGTCTTCCATCAATTTTCCTAACAATTGACATTTTGAAACCCCCCGTACATCAATTCCTTGGGATTCCATTTCGACGATGGTTTTATCTATATCTGAATCCAAGATCACATAATCTCCAATGACTGCAGAAACACCGTCAATTTTAATTCTACTGGCTAGGTCGTCTTGTGCCCAAAGCACCAATGGAGTAATGAATAAAAAAAATAATAGACTAATAGGTCTCATATGTTTTTGATTTAATGGCATCTTGTACAATATCTTTTTCAAACTGTTTGGTGAATTTTAATTTTCTTTGATTTCGTATCACATTTTTGATCGTAGATTCCAACATCACCCGGGGTGTGGTTTCACCTTTATCAAGCATTTTATCAATGTAGAACAAATATACTCCCAATGAATCTTCCACTCTAAAGAATTGTGATTTTTTTAGATAGTTTTCCGAACCTTCTCTTTCTAAAAAGGTAACCTCGGACATCAAATCTCTTTTATTCAGCCAAATACTGTCCGCCAAAAGGTAGTTGTAATATTGAAATGAAAGGGAATCTAAAAAATAGCGGTCTTGTTCGTTGAATCGTTGAAAACTTCGTTGGATCTCATTTTGATCGACATTGTCTGGAGGCAGATGGATAAAACGCACCTTATACAGAGGAGCATTCAGCTTAAATACGCCCTGGTTTGACAATAAAAATGAATCGATTTCTTTGTTCGTAATTAATGTATCTAACGAACTATTGACCACAGATTGCACATAGGCATTTGCATACAGTTCGACGCGGTATTGATCGATTAATGCTTCCAGCTCATCCAATTTTAAATCGGATAGGTTTCGTTCTGAAAGCTGCAAAAACAATTGGTCTTTTGCCCAAGAATCAATATAATTCCTTGTTTTTAAGAGGCTATCGGTTTCATCTTTTAAATTTCCAAGTTTTCCCTCCAGGTCGGAAGCGTAGAGATACAAATCCCCTACCCGCGCAACAACCCTATCGTTGTTCGAAGACCAGTCAGCACAAGAAACAACAAAGGCTAAAACAAGGATGCTTAGTAGGCTTGTAGAGGCATTATTAACAATTTTTAGTCTTATTTTTAATAAACTATGTATGAATCTGATAATTAACACGTTGTACTGTTCAAAAAATTTTAATAACTCAAGAATAATCTGTAATTTGCACTAAATATTCAACCTTTGATTAAAAAGTTGTTTTTAATAGCCCTAATCTCACTTAGCTTTACTCCCGTAAACGCTACCACAACTTCTTCGTCTTTACTTTTTACTCCTATTCAACAAACGCCTAAAGCAGCCTATCAAGATCAACACCTCCTTTTGTTTGGTGTCGAAGGTCCTGGTGTCGTTGAAATTTACTCCATCATTGGAAACAAAATTAAGGAAATAAAAGTGCAAGAACTAGCTAATTTTAAATCCTATTTGGAACTTGATTCAGGAAA
Organism: Flavobacteriaceae bacterium; assembly: GCA_023263685.1. Taxonomy (GTDB): domain Bacteria; phylum Bacteroidota; class Bacteroidia; order Flavobacteriales; family Flavobacteriaceae; genus MS024-2A. Next base: position 2,021 of record JALQVM010000029.1, read on the forward strand.
TATGTACATCATTCGTGTTACTGTATCCAACCAGGTTCATACATTAAAACTGGTAGCACACTAAAATTCTCTTTTATCCCGGACTATAATTTGGCGCCTCTTTCGTTACCCGTATGTTGTGTGGGTGACTTTCTCTCATTCCAGCAGAGGTAATTGTTACAAATTGAGCATTGGTTTTTAGGGCTTCAATGTCTTTAGCCCCGCAATAACCCATTCCAGCCCGAAGCCCTCCCACAAACTGATGGATGCTTTCGTCTACATTCCCTTTATACGCTACTCTACCTACAATACCTTCAGGAACCAACTTTTTTAAATCGTCTTCTACATCTTGAAAATAGCGGTCTTTGCTTCCCTTATTCATGGCTTCCACCGAACCCATCCCACGATAGGTTTTGTATTTACGGCCTTCGTATATCACGGTTTCCCCTGGAGATTCTTTCGTTCCTGCGAGCAATGATCCCAACATGACAGAATCAGCCCCTGCGGCTATTGCCTTGGGTATATCCCCGGTAAAGCGAATTCCTCCGTCAGCTATTATGGGTACTCCAGAACCTGCTACGGCTTTACTTACCTCAACTATGGCGGAGAGTTGTGGATAGCCCACCCCAGCAATAACTCGAGTCGTACATATGGAACCCGGGCCAATGCCAACTTTAATGGCGTCTGCTCCTAAATCAACTAAATACTTTGCAGCAGCAGCGGTGGCTATATTTCCTACCGTGACATCCAGGTCACCAAAAGTATTTTTTACTTCTTTTAAAACCGCTGCAACTCCTTTGCTGTGTCCGTGAGCGGTGTCAATCACGATACCGTCCACCCCTGCTGCATGTAGAGCGGTGACACGTTCCAAAACGTCTGCAGTGACTCCCACGGCTGCAGCTACTCTCAATCGTCCAAACTGATCTTTGTTGCCGTTGGGTTTGGTGGTGTGTTTGGTAATGTCTCTAAACGTAATCAAACCGACAAGCTTGTTTTCTTTTGAAACTACGGGCAGTTTTTCAATTTTATGTTTTTGAAGAATTTGCTCTGCATCTTTTAAGGAAGTGCCCTCATTAACGGTAATCAGGTTGGACTTGGTCATTACCTCCTCTATGGGGCGGGAGTTGTTTTTTTCAAAACGCAAATCTCGATTGGTAACAATCCCTATAAGTCGGTTGTCTTCGTCTACTATTGGAATACCCCCGATTTTATACTGTTGCATGTTTTGGTTTGCATCAGAAACCAAAGCTGTTCGGGGAAGGGTTACAGGATCCAAAATCATACCGGATTCTGACCGTTTGACCGTTCTGACTTGATCTGCCTGTTCGGCTATAGTCATGTTTTTGTGAAGCACCCCTATACCTCCTTCACGAGCCATTGCAATTGCCATTTTACTCTCCGTAACCGTATCCATCGCCGCCGAAATGATGGGAATATTCAAGGGAATATTTCGGCTAAATTTGGTTTTAATCGAAACTTCTCTCGGTAAAGTTTCTGAGTACGCAGGCACTAACAAAACGTCGTCGTAGGTTAGGCCTTGTCCGATAAATTTATTGGATTTCATAAGCAACTAATGTATAATTAATTGCGTACAAATATAACAAATTTTAAGGCTCCCTAGCAGATTTCTTTACAAATCAAATTGAAGTCCCGTATAGATTCCAAAAGGATGGCCCGGTCGATATCCCGCAGGAACCCTTGAAACTAAATAGGTTTCATTCAATACATTTACCATTTGAGTAGTAATATGTAATTGCTTGCTCAAGTGATATTTTGCCGAAAGGTCTAAAATAAAATTCGATGGAACTTGTTCTGCCATTGCAGTAGGCATATTTGACGCTTGTGTAGCAAAGGCTCCGCTGTATCGGCCGCTGAGATTGATCTCATAATTTCTATGCACTATTTTTGCGGTAGCTGTCCATTGATTTTGAGGAATATACGGCACTCGATCTCCCGTTTTTACTTCTCCCCATATGGCTTCAACACTTCCAAAACTACTTTGGAAAATAGCATGAGTTAAGGTATATGCAAAGGTAAGGGGTAGCTGAATGGCTGCATTTTCAGCTGTTAGTTTGTAATTTAATAGCAACTCTAGACCACTTACGTGCACCCTACCTGCATTAAATTGATCTAGAGACCCTGTTCCTCCGCTTGCTGCTAAATCACTTCCCAATAAGTTGGTATAATCATTAAAATATCCTATAAACTCACCGCTAAGCTTGCCTTTGGAAAAACGGGAACCCAATTCATAATTGACACTTTGCTCCGGCAATTCACCTGGAGCATTTCCAGGAGGAGAAAATCCTTTGTGAAGTCCCCCAAAGAACGATAGTTGATTCGAAAAGGTATAATTAAATCCAATTCCAGGAATAAGGGTGGTGATTTCATTTTCTCTAAAACTCAAGGCAGATGGTAATCGGTTGGGATTTGATTTACCAAAATCTTCTCGTTGTAAATTAATGGATTCCAACCGCAAACCGGGAGTTAAGGTTAGTCCTTTGTATTTGAACTTATAAAGGGCATATGCAGCAAAAGCGCTGGCACTGGAAATTCTGTTTCCCTTTGCTCCTTTTTCTCCTTGAGAGGTCAAAAGTAGGTCAGCATTTTGAATTCGATAGCCATCTTCCCACTGAAAACGGTCTTCTTCATCATAGTGGTAGCGAGCACCCAGTTCTATATTGTGAAAAGTACCGGACTTACCGTACCAGTGGTAATTTAATTTCGTCTGAACCCCTCTCGAGGTATAGTTGCGATTGTTTGCTTTTATTGCTAATGCGTCCTCCTCTGAATCAATCGTTCCTTTTAAAACTGCAAAATGGGAGGGGTAACTCGTGGGAGAATCTAAAACGGTTTCAAGCCCCAAAGAAGAACCGTCCACTTTTACCCCGTTCAACTTGTACCAATTCCGCGAAAAAGTATTGTTATAAAGATTAGTCACCATCTTAAAGCGTTCTTTGAAACGAACACTGTGGGTTAGCATGAGTTGTATTTGCCTCGCATCCATTGCATCTTCTTGTGAGGCGGCATAACGATCAAAGGGATTTTGTTTAAAATCCGCTTCTGAAATCCCTAAGTAGGTTTCGTTGGAAAGCTCATCGTATACATGGTATTTAAATTCTAAAAACTGAGGAGTAGTCGAGGTTTCATCTGATTTCAGTCTGACTTTAGCCATTACATCCATGAGATCAAAGCCCGTGTTTTCCCCTGAAGGCAAATGTTTAAAACCGTCGGAATTGAGGGATACGTATTCAAATAAATAACTCAAATGCCTGCTGGATTGTCCTATGCTGCTAAGGAACTGGCTGCTATTGAAACTGCCGTAAGAGGTTTTGAAGTTTGCTTTAAGGGACTCCTCTGGAATAGACGTTGAAAGCATATTGATTACCCCCCCTGTTGTAAAGGGTCCGTATTGAACTTGACTGCTTCCTTTGAGTATTTCAATTGCTTCCATACGCAGTACCGAAGGAAAATAATAGGCCGCTGGAGAACTGTAGGGAGCAGGCGCTATCAATACCCCATCTTCCATCAATGTGATTTTAGAACTGCGTTGGGGAGACGTTCCTCTCAAACTGATGTTGGGTCGAAGTCCAAATCCGTCTTCTTCGTAAAAATTTACTCCAGGTACTGCTTTTAATGCCCTGTTGATGTCTATATAACTAAAGCTTTTCAACTCTTCGCTGGACAAATAATAAGAGGCTCCTGTCCTATTCTTTGCCACAAACTTGTTTCCCAATAGGGTGTTTGCTTTAATTATTACTTCGTCCAATTGACGTACCGAATCCTGCACCATTTCCTTTTTCTGTGCGTTTAAGGATGTACACAAGAAACAGCTAAGGGTAAACGATAAGAGTGGAATTTGCATTTATATTTATTTAGATTAATTATAAATAGATCGCAAATATAAAACGCAATTAGAATAAATAAAAGATATTTAGAATTATTTTAAATAAAGATTTTATGTGAGAAATTAAAAGCGGATTCAAAAGCCAAAGTATCGAAACTTTTGGCTAAAAGTTGCTTAGCGGTGGTAAACGATATTAGTTTTTCCATTGGGATGTTTCCTACTAAAAGATCGTGGGCCATAGGACATCCGCCCAATCCCTTAATCGTTCCATCAAAACGCCTACAACCCGCTCCATAGGCTGCATTTATTTTAGCAAACCACTCTTCGGGCAGGGCATGAAAATGGGCACCAAATTCCAATGCCGGGTAAGCGCTTATCAGTTTACTAAATACGACTTCTACATCTTTAGTCTGTGCAGAACCTACGGTGTCTGAAAGAGAAATAATGTTGATTCCCAGATCGGCAAGTAGGGCCACCCAGTTGCTAATAATTGTTGTATTCCATGGGTCACCGTATGGATTTCCAAATCCCATAGAAAGGTAAACTACAAGCTCTTTATCATGAAGTGCAGTAAGCTCTTGTATTTGCTTTAAGACTACCAAGGATTCTTCTATAGTTTTTCCTGTGTTTCGAACTTGAAAGTTTTCAGACACGGAAAAGGGATAGCCTAAATAATGTATTTTATCATAGGTAACGGCCTCCTCTGCCCCTCTGAGGTTGGCTACGATAGTAAGAAGTTTCGTTGGGGTATTGCTGCAATCCAACCCTTGGATTACTGCTGCGGTATCTGCCATTTGCGGAATTACCTTGGGGCTCACAAAACTTCCGCAATCCAACGTATCGAAGCCTACCTTGAGGAGCATTTGGTAATACGCTATTTTCAGCGAAGTAGAAACAGGAGACGGATAGCCCTGTATCGCATCACGCGGACATTCTATTAACTTGATGGCTCCCATAGCGTTTTTAATCTACTTCCAAAGTTAAGGGTAAAAGAACAGCAATGCAATCAAGCACAATACAAGAGCCTGAATTCTATTCCAAAGAATACTGTCTTTGGTTTGAATGAATTTGGTTCCTAAAAAGGCGGCAAATAGAGTTACACTCCCAAAAACAACTAAAGCTTGGATAAAAAAAACAGCCCCTAAAATCAAAAATTGGAGGGAATGAGACCAAGATTGATGAAATAAAAATCCAGGAAAAAAGCTTATAAAAAACAGACTTACTTTGGGGTTGGTTAAATTCATAATAAAGCCTGTTAGGTAAGGGTTATTCCGTTTTGGAACGGCCAAACCTTCTTGATTTTGCGGCTTAACTGAACCTGCTGACCAACTTTTGTACGCCAGATACAACAGGTATCCACCCCCTAGAAACTCTAGTACGCGCTGACTTTGTGGAAATTCAGCAAGCAGGTTTCCAACCCCCACGAGCACCAACAAGGTGTGAATCCACAAGCCAGAGCATAAACCAAGACTGAGCTTGAGTCCACTGATACGACCTTGGGTTAAACTCGTGCTAAATACATAGGTGATATCTGGCCCAGGAAATAAGGTCAACGCAACGGAGGAGAGCAGAAATAAAAGGAGTAAATTAAAATCCAATAGTTTTATTTTATAGGTATATTTGAACTCAATATAAGATATTTGATGAGGATGAAACGAATTAGGACAGAACTTTATTCTTTAAAAAAAGGTTCAACAAGCCTTATACTAAACCCACATCAACTTCGTTGAATACATAACCTTGACATTATAATATGAAATTATTACTGTTACCCTTAATTTGCCTCCCCGTTTTATTATCTGCACAATATGAAATGGATCGTACAGACTACGCCGCGAGTATTACCGCTAAAGAGCTGAAAGAAAACCTTTACGTCTATGCTTCCGATTATTTTCAGGGAAGAGAAACCGGGACTGTAGGTCAAAAAAGAGCGGTAGATTTTTTAACGAATTTTTATGCAACTGCAGGTATCGAAAAGGCGGCAGGTACTCAGGACTACACCCAGCCGATGACATTGACTATCAAGGGACAGCAAATTGAAACCGAAAATGTTGCGGCCATCATTACCGGAAGTACCTATCCTGAGGAGTATATCGTCATATCATCCCATTTAGATCACATAGGCGTTAAAGACGGTCAAATAAACAACGGAGCCGATGATGACGGTTCGGGTACGGTAGCGCTTTTGGAAATTGCTGAAGCGTTTAAAATGGCTGCTGATGCTGGGCAAGGACCTAAACGTTCGTTGATTTTCTTGCATGTGACCGGTGAGGAAAAAGGCTTGTTGGGATCTAAATATTATGCCGAAAATCCTTTGTATCCCTTAGCGCAAACCATGACCAATCTCAATGTAGACATGATTGGACGTATTGATCCCAAAAGAGAGGACAAAGACCCCAATTACATCTATCTTATCGGAGCTGATCGTTTAAGTCAAGAGTTACACGATATTTCGGAGGCAGCGAATTCAAAATATACGCAGTTTAAATTAGATTACACTTTTAATGACGAGCAAGATCCCAATCGCTTTTATTACCGAAGCGATCATTATAATTTTGCCAAAAACAACATCCCCGTGATTTTTTACTTTAGCGGCACGCATGAAGATTACCACAAACCAGGGGATACCCCCGATAAAATAAGGTATGATCTTTTAGAAAAAAGAGCTCAGCTTATATTTTATACCGCATGGGAATTAGCTAATCGAAAAGAAAAAATTAGGTTGAATACACCATGAAGCAATCCTTTTATTGCTTAGCCCTATTCTTATCTACCTCACTTGCTTTTTGTCAAGACAGGCATGTGCTCAGTGGTTACATCAGTGATATAGAAACGAATGAAACCTTAATTGGGGTAAACGTTATCTTTTCGGAGCTCAAGCTGGGAACTACAACGAATGAATACGGTTTTTACTCCATCACACTCCCAGAAGGACTTCAATCACTAACGCTCAGCTATCTCGGATATGCTCCTTTTACCGAAACAGTCTCGATAACAAAGGACTTTAGACTGGATCTTCAACTTCAGCCGGAAGCTGCGCAATTGGAGGAAGTTATTGTCAATGAAAACATTGAACAGCTTAATCTAAAAAGCCCTCAGATGAGCGTCAACTCGTTGGCGGTGGCTACCATAAAAAAAATGCCTGCGGTATTGGGTGAAGTGGATATCATCAAATCCATTACTCTGCTGCCCGGCGTGACCAATGGCGGTGAGGGTGCCTCAGGTTTTAATGTGAGAGGCGGGGCTGCAGATCAAAACCTAATTTTACTTGATGAGGCAATCGTATTCAATTCTTCCCATTTGTTTGGCTTCTTTTCTGTATTCAATCCCGATGCGATTAAAGACATTAAACTCTATAAAGGAGGAATACCCGCAAATTATGGCGGTAGAGTATCCTCTGTGCTCAACATTTATCAAAAAGACGGAAACAGCAATAAATTTATTGCCCAAGGAGGTCTAGGACTCATATCCAGTAGGCTGCTTTTGGAAGGCCCCTTAAAAAAAGATCAGGGATCTTTTTTAATCGGCGGAAGAAGTAGTTACGTACATCTTTTCCTTCCTTTAATTGAAAGTGTAGAAGACAATAAGGCTTATTTCTATGACCTAAATACCAAATTGAATTATAAAATTAACGACAAGAACAACATTTTCTTGTCAGGCTATTTCGGTAGAGATGTATTTGATATTGCCAATTTATTCAACAACGCCTATGGTAATTCGGTAGCCAATTTCAGGTGGAATCATCTGTTTTCAAATCGTTTGTTTTCCAATCTATCCCTCATTTATTCTGATTACGATTATAACCTTGATTTTAGTTTTGCTGATTTTGAATGGAATTCAAGCATCGTAAATCTAAATATCAAATATGATTTTAAACATTATTTGAATGAAAAAATAAAACTAGAATACGGACTCCATGCCATCAATTATAAGTTTGACCCTGGACTAATTCGACCTACCAAAGAGACCTCCCAAATTCAAACGAATAAACTAACGGATAAATACGCTTTAGAAAGTGCATTATATGGCGGATTAAATTACCAATTGAATTCCAAAATGAGTTTGCAAGTCGGAGGCAGACTGAGCAATTTTCTTCGTTTTGGACAAAAATTGAATAGCTATGTTAACAACACCCCCCTTGTTTATAATAGTGCATTAAAAATCTATCAAGGTGCAGTGCCCATAAACGAAATTGACTATAAACGAAGTACGGTACTGAAAGACTTTACTTACTTCGAACCCCGACTTGCTCTCGCCTACCAAAACAAAGCGGATCAATCGTTTAAATTGAGTTACAATCGAATGGTTCAGTACCTACACTTAATTTCCAACACCAACTCCCCTACTCCCATCGATATCTGGGCTCCCAGTGGATCCTTTATCGATCCGCAGCTCTTAGATCAGTTTGCCGTAGGCTATTTCAAAACTTTGGCATCCAATCAGTATGATGTTGAACTTGAGCTTTTTTACAAATCCATCCAAAACCGCTTGGATTATATAGACGGCGCAGAATTAATCGCCAATAATGCCATAGAACAAGTGCTGCTTGCTGGAGAGGCTCAAGCCAAAGGAATGGAACTTTTAGTAAAAAAAAATGAAGGTAAACTAACGGGCTGGATTGCCTATACCCTATCCCGCTCTGAGCAGAGAACTCCGGGGCGCACCCCACTTGAAACAGGGATTAATAATGGAAATTGGTATTTTACTCCTTACGATAAAACGCACGATATTTCTTTGACCGCTAACTACGAGCTTACCAAAAAATGGAATTTTAGTGCAAATTTTTTGTTCCAAACCGGTCAGCCCATTACTTATCCTGAAGCACAATATCAGTTCCAAAACTTTTCTATTCCAAATTATGAAGCCCGAAACAGCAGTAGGCTTCCCAATTACCACCGACTCGATTTTGCAGCAATCTACGCTCCCGACCAAAAAGGGAGACCCTATACAGGTAAGTGGGTATTTAGTGTATTTAATGTATACAACAGACAAAATGCTGCAAACATCCGTTTTCAACAAAATATAGAAACGGGGCAAAATGAAGCGATTCGATTGTCCATATTTGGGATCATTCCCTCGGTGACTTATAATTTTAAATTTTAATTATGAGAAAAATTTATTTTTATTTCTCCCTGCTTTCTCTTGTTTTTGCTTCCTGTGAAAAGGTGGTAGATGTTGAGTTAAACTATTCCGATGAACGTCTTGTAATTGAAGGGCAGTTAAATTGGATAAAAGAAAGTAAACAGACCGAACAACGCATACTGCTTTCCAAAACAACTCCTTATTTTGACAATCAAAGAATACCAGCAACGGGTGCGCAAGTGCTAGTCAGGGACTCCCAAGACAAGGTCTATGAATTTAAAGAAGAGGGTACGACAGGTTTGTATTTTCCGCTTGACACTATTCCTTTTCAGTTGGGTAGTGAACTGACACTTCAAATTGATTTTGAAAATCAAACCTATCGCGGCAGCGATATTTTAAACCCTGTAGCAACAATTTTTAAAGTTGTCCAAGACAGTATTCCCCTTTTTGGGAGTATGGCTGCCCAGTTGGAGGCCTACAGCATAGATGCCAAAAACGAAGATAACTACAGTTATTTTGAATTTACGAGTAATCAATTAGAAGAGCCTGAATACAATGTGTACAGAGATGATTTTTCCAATGGATCCGAATACTACGGCGTACTACTTGACAGAAATCTAAAAAAAGGAGACGCTGTAAGGGTACGTCAATACAGCCTGTCGAGAACCGCTTACCAATTTTGGTATATATTAATCAATCAAAACACCCAACAAGGAGGGCCCTTTCAGACCAATCCAGCAAATTTAAACGGCAATATGGTCAATCTTAGTAAACCCCAAAACAGCCCTCTGGGCTATTTTCGGGTCTCTGAAGTTTCTGAGGTAAACTATCAGCTAAAATAAATTAGAACGCATAAGAAACGCCCACACTCAAAACCGTAGCGCGGTTATCTATTACCCCTAAATTCAGATTACTTTTGGACAGCAATTGTGCTTCATTTTCTGAAATTCCACGCTCAAGACGAGCATCGATCCCGAGTTTACCCAAATGCACTCTAGCCCCGAAATGAACACCTAGGGTAGAGTCTCCAGTTAAGGTTTCAAAGGAGTAGTCTTTCACATCCTTACTCAATTCATACCGATAGGTAGGTCCCGCAAATGCACTGAGAATGGGCAAGAGTTTAAATCCTAGAGAAACCGGAGCTTCTAACCTTGATTTTCCGACAGTCAAGGCATCAAATGTTGTTTCAAATTTAGAAAAATGCACTTCTGGACGCACATACACCATCGCAAGCTGAAGCTTACCATAAAGCCCAATATTAAAGCCATTTACAGCGCTTTTTGCTTCATCTACTGAAGGGAGCTGGGTCGTTAAATTTTTAAATTCACCAGAGGAGTTAAAGTTTAATCCTGCTTTTAATCCAAATTCAAGCCCTTGCGCTTGCACAGAAGTAAATGCCACGAATACTAAAAGAATTGAAATAAAATTTTTCATGTAATTTGATTGTTGGTTAAAAATGAATTTCTATTGTTTACTAACGAAAAAAAATGAAGTTTAGTTTTCAATTGTACTCTAAAATAAATTCCTAAGGCTGCTTGGGGAGTATCCAAAGGTTTTTCTCGTTATCGATTGTTCCCTTCATTTTTTCTTCAACTACCCGGTCTATTATGGATATTCCTTTTTTTGCCATATTTTCAAAGGTGTCAATGCCTTGATTTGGAAACCCTTTACGTGTCCGGTGAATATTGAATTTTGTTGCGATTTGCTGTCCAAATGTTTTTTCAACCGCTTCCTTTCCCAACATAAACCCCAGCAATCCTCCCCAGGTGGCTGTAGGATTGTCAGAATCCCAACCGGCTAATGCTCCTATTTGTATCGTTTGTTTTAAATCCCCTTCTCCATAGAGCAGACTCACGATGCTGGCTCCAAAGTTAATTCCAGCAGCAAAACATCCATTGCAACTTTTATCGAGTGTAGCCCATCGATAGCCGTCTTCTTGTCTTATTTGATATTTTTCATGTAGCGCATCTCGTGCCGCTTCCCAACGGGATCCTTTTTCGTAATGCTGGAGCACAAAATCATACATTTTAGCTGCATATGAGTCCTCAGGCAAATGCTTTCGTGCCTCTTTTGACATCCATAGGATTTTCTCCTTCAGGGTTTTGTGAGACGTATTCACAGCAGCCAAAGCGTACATGATGATATTATATTCAGCAATCCATGCCGCATTTTCTCTAGCGGTGGTACGAACTGCTAAATGAGCTAAATCAACAGCAATATCTGGGCGTGTAGGAGCAAAAAAGCCAAATATTTCAGTTGTTAATTGAGCATCTATCATCTCAAAATAGGGATTTAACTCAGGGGCACTGGTTTGTGGGGGTAGGATCCCTTCTTGCATAAGGTCAAATGCTCTTTGATTTGAAACCCAAAGAAAATTTTCTTCTTCCTTATGTATATGATCTAACCAAGCCTCTCGTATTTGCGCTCCCGTTAAATCTAAATTGGGACTCGAATAAAGCAATTCTTGATAGATGTACTCGATATCTGTATCGTCATCTGCACCCCATAGGCTGTCTTTTTTTGCAATTAAAAAAGTGATGGTGTCTGAATAGTTATTTGAACCCCACAAATTAGGCTGATCGGGTTGCCCCCAATCGTCACGAGTGTAAAAACCCCCTCCCTTACCCTCTACGGGGATTCCGATTTTATCCATTTCCGTGATCAGGCCCGTCCAATTCGCAATGCATTGCGCCATCCAAAATCCTTCAAGACGGTCTTGATAAGCTGCTCTATCAACAGTAATGCTATTTTCTGGCGAAGCAGTGCATGAAAAAAGCAGTGTAGTAATACCTATCCAAACAGAAGGTTTAATTTTTCCTGTAAAAAAAATCATTTCTTATTCGTTCAATCGTTCTGTTCGTACTTTTTCTCCTTTTGCATTGTAAAATTCTACTCTTTGTGTTTGTTTGGGAACCCAAAAAGTAGGAGTTCCTTGAGACTTAAAACCAAAATTTCCTTTCAATTTGCGTTTTGGAGCAGCCGAATTATGATAAACCAAACAGCTTGTCTCTTCTTTTTTCCATGACATGACCCAAGGAGTTTCTTTAAATAGCGGCTTAAAAACTTTGAGACTGTCGTTGTTTTGCGACGCAATGAGGTAAGGAGTTTCTCCTACCTGAATTTGCGTTAAACTTTTTCCGTCTTTGGGTACGATAAAATTTGTTTTTTCAAGGGATTGAACGCTAAAGCTTTTGGATTGATCATTAATTAAAACCAATCCTTGTAGTGCATCCATTCTTCCTTGATTTACTTCAACTCCATAATCATTCCCCACAAGCAGGAGGTCATCAAATCCATCTTGATTCACATCAAAAATGCTGATTCCGAAGATAGGAGCCCATTGCGCTTGAGCTGGCAAGGAATGAAGTTTGAATTTTCCTGCACCCAAATTTTCAATCCAAGAGGTTTCCATCCAATTCACAGATTTGAGTAAAGAAGCCGTTAGGTCTTGATTCACAAAGATTTGATCCGTAGTGGCACTCCCATAAGCGCTGTAGGAATTAAATTCTTTTCTTAACGCTCTAAATTGCTTGATCACATCTTCCCAAGGATGGTAAAGGTAATTTCGTTTGACTCCTAAACTGTCTCGAACATAAAAGGAAATAAAAGGATCGACACTGCCGTTTTTATCAAAATCTTTAGCAATTATGCTCATGGGTCTGTCTTCTGAAGCCTTATAAAAGGTGTTTTTTCCAAAATTTCCAACGACATAATCTAGATCGCCATCATTGTCCAAATCACTAGACGCAATGCTCTTCCACCAGCCTTTTGCCCACTCGATTCCGGTCTCTTCCAGCTTGACTAATGTGCCTTGACGGTTTTCAAAAAACAATAGAGATATCCATTCTCCCGTCACCACCAAATCGTTCCAGCCGTCGTTATTGAAATCTGTCCATGTCGCATCGGTGATCAAACCCAATGGAACTTCCCCAGTACTCATTTTGGCAGAAGCATCTACAAAACTTAGGTTATTGCCCTCACTTTTATTTTCCAAAAGGTAGGATCGACTGGCAACAGGATATTGCCCGGGCACTACTCTATTCCCCACAAATAAATCCATGTCACCGTCGTTATCAAAATCTCCCGCTTTAACACAAGAACTATTTTCCCCGTGATTGGGCAGCTCAATATCCGCCTGAATAAAGTTACCGTTCCCTTGATTTATCCAAAGGGCATCATCATAGGCGTCGGAGTCTGGAGAAAATTGACCCGAACCGTGTGCAAAATAAACATCTAGATCTCCGTCGTTTTCAACATCAAATATTGCAATCCCCGTATCTTCCTCAATATCCCTTGGCTTACTTTTAAAAGAACGTATTTTTTGCGAAAAACTACCGTTCTTATTTTGATAAAAAATCGTTTCTTTTTTTCCTCTGCTCCCACCAATCAGTAAGTCTTCTAAACCGTCGTTGTTTAGGTCTCCTACCGCGAGTGCTGGTCCACTTTGCGAGAACTTATAGGGGATGGTTATTTGAAGGTTAAAATCGATGAAATCATCATCTTCATCCTTGTAGTTCAACTGGATTTCATTATTTGCCTGCTTAAATAAGGGGGCATGCTCCGCTCTAGGGGTACGGGTTTGTTGTTCAGTATCGTATACTAGTTCATGCGTGGTGTTTGCTTGGAGCCCCCCCCACTTTTGAACACTGCCATCGGACCAACGAACCTCAATAGAATCTACGTTTTTCTGCATTCCCAAACCAAAATGCAAGGTTTGTTCGGGTTGGGACAAATAACCCCTTCCCGACTGTATAATT
>JALQVM010000002.1 GCA_023263685.1 Flavobacteriaceae bacterium
ATCCCTTTTGAAATTAATTTTTGGGTATGCTCCCAATCTACATTGGCATCACGATAATTATTATCGGTTTTAATAAAATTTCTAACATCAATCCAGTTGTTTTTTAATCCTTTTTCATTGAAATAATGACTCACTATAGCAGTAGAAACAATTTCTCCAAAACTGATCACTTGATCATATACAAAGTTATAATTTGGTGATTTATTACTTCTTAAAAAATATTCTAAATCGGCAAAATGACCGTTTACCACGAAAAAGACTTCATGCTCTTCATCTTCAAACAAGTCAAGTAAAATTTGTTTCGTCAAAAAATAGCGTTCCTCCTCCTTCGATATCCCAATGGCCTAAAATGGTTTCTGGAAAAATCAAGTCGCCGTTCGGCTCCTTGGCTGTACAGCCCAAGCAAACGATACCTAAAAAAAACAGCAGTGATGAAAAACAAAAATAGCGCATTACTTTGTGTTATTTTTTCGCATGATAAACCAAAAACAATGCCAACCCGAGGCGGTTTTTAATCTAAAATCTTAGGCCAAATTTATTCCAAATGAGAAGCTTTGGACCCTACCAGCAAGAGCTTTGTTTGTCTACCGTTGACGTAGCGAAATCCTTCTTTGCCATAAAATCCGGGTTCTTCAAGCATGATTCGAATGTCTTTTTCCCAGGCGGACAAGTATACAGTTGCATTCAGTTCAATCGCATAGACCGTATCTTCATACAAGGGGTGGTCTCCAGAACCGGGGATACCTTCTTGGGCATCCCACATGCCAAAGGTGGTCCCTGCTGAATGTCCGAAAAGTCCTAGGGGATGGGTGTATATTTGTGGCCGTAAGCCGGCTGCTTTACTGTCTGCAATCGCCATTCGAAGGCTTTCATTCCCTGTGCTACCCGTTTTAAAATTTGTGGTTAAATAATCCTGAACCGCATTGCCCTTCTTTAAGGCCTCTTTTAAAAAATCAGGGGCGTCCGTTTCCTCGGGTTTTAAAACATAGGCCAGTTCTTGACAGTCCGTGTTGAGGGTTAGATACGTGATTCCAAAATCACAATGCAATAAATCTCCCGGAAGTATAACATCGTATTTAGATTTGCCGTCAAAGGCATACAAATCACTTTTCCCGGACCGTTGAACATCTACCGTAGGGTGAAACCAAGTGTCCAATCCAAGCGAAACTACTTTTTCTCTCAACCACCAGACTACGTCCTCTGTGGTGGTTACGCCAGCTGTGATCACTTGTGTTGAAAATGCTTCTGCTATAATGTTGTGCGTGATTTCAGTCAATTGACCGAACAATGTCATCTCTCTAGGGGTTCGAGTTTCAATCCATCGAACCGCCAGTGTCTCTGCCGAAACAACGCGGTTTTGAAGACGTTTGGGCAAGGCGTTCATCATACCGTCATAGTCTGTTTTTACCAGACCGTCGGCCAAGCCATAATGTTCTGAAATGTTGACTCCTATGCGGTTTGGATTTTGGGATTGGATATAGTCTGCCAGTGCCTTCCATTGGTTGGGTTCTTCTTCTTTGTTCCAAATGGAACGGATGTTTTTCCCAAAATTATAACGGGTTATGGCTACTGCATCCATCCCTGCTTTTGTTTTTGAAAAAACCACTATCGTTCTTCGTCTGGCATTGAGCCATGTAGGGGGTAAAAGTGTTTTGACTACAGGATCTTCATTGTACTCACGTGTAATCAGTACCCATAGGTCAATGTTTTGTTCTTGCATCAATTTTGGGAGTAGCTTTTCAATGCGTTCTTTTTGAATTTCATAGATCAAAGCCGCCCGTTCGCGAAGGGGTAAAATCTGTTGCCCAAAGAGAGAAGTTGAAAGCAGACAGCACAATAAAATGTATTTTTTCATAGCAGTTATTCTGTATTTTAAACTTACAAAAAATTGTTAATAATGCAGTGAATTGCGGCTTGGAAGCAAAAAGAAGAAACTGTACATTAGCCAAAAATGAGAGTCATGGCTGATGAGAAAAATGCAAAATTGAAAGCGCTACAACTTACCTTAGATAAGTTGGATAAAACCTACGGCAAAGGCGCTGTGATGAAATTGGGAGATGAAGCGGTAGAAGAAGTGGAGGCAATTCCCTCCGGTTCCATCGGTTTAGACATTGCTTTAGGTGTTGGCGGATACCCCCGCGGTCGAGTCATTGAAATCTACGGTCCTGAGTCCTCTGGTAAAACTACTTTAACCTTACACGCCATTGCAGAATGCCAAAAACAAGGAGGCATCGCTGCTTTTATTGATGCAGAGCATGCTTTTGACCGTTTTTATGCTGAAAAATTGGGCGTGGACGTAGGCGAGCTCATCATTTCACAACCCGATCACGGTGAACAAGCCCTTGAGATTGCCGACAACCTCATCCGGTCAGGTGCTATTGACATAGTGGTGATCGACTCTGTGGCTGCGCTTACTCCCAAAAGCGAAATTGAAGGAGAAATGGGAGATTCTAAAATGGGACTTCACGCCCGTTTGATGTCACAGGCCCTCCGAAAATTAACTGCTTCCATAAGTAAAACAAATTGTACCGTTTTCTTTATCAACCAATTGAGAGAAAAGATTGGGGTAATGTTTGGTAATCCAGAAACCACCACTGGGGGAAATGCGTTAAAATTTTACGCCTCTGTGCGTTTAGATATTCGTCGCTCCACACAAATTAAAAGTACGGAGTCTGAAGTTTTAGGAAATAAAACTCGAGTTAAAGTGGTTAAAAATAAAGTAGCTCCACCCTTCCGAACCACCGAATTTGACATCATGTATGGAGAAGGGATTTCTAAAATTGGTGAAATAATCGACTTGGGAGTCAACTACGAAATCATCAAAAAAAGTGGCTCCTGGTTTAGCTATGGAGACACCAAAATTGGTCAGGGTCGAGATGCGGTAAAAAATTTACTGCTAGACAATCCTGAATTGATGGAAGAATTGGAACAAAAAATTATGGAAACGCTCAAAGCAGTGACTCACTAAGCCGTTTTCTTTTTCCAAACCTCGATGGCTTCCATCGCTTTTCCTTGAGGGTCCTTTTCCAACGTTGTTTTTATCTGCTGGTGTAATTCCATTTGCAAGGCCTCTGTGCTTTTAGACAAAACTCCTTCAACTGGGATGATTTGTAAGGCTTTTACACGTAAACTGCCCGGATAGCCGTGCGTGGTATACCAGGGAAATTTGCGTTTACAATCTAAAAAAACGAGGGGTAAAATGGGAAGCTTATGTTTTGCCGCTAGTTTAAAAGCCCCTTTTTTAAAAGGGTTGAGGAGGAGTGTTTCATCCAAATACTCCTTTTCAGGAAATATACAGACACTATACCCTTTTTGGATTACTTTTTCTGCCCGTTCATAAACTCCAAAACGACTAGAGGAAGAGGAACGGTCCACCATAATGGCCGCTCTTTTGTATAGGTAGCCAAAAATGGGAATTTTGACCAATTCCTTTTTTCCTACAAAAACAAATGGGGTTTTTTGCATTCGCAACATCAGCATAATGTCTATGTAACTGCTGTGGTTGGCTATTAGCATGTAATTTTTACGGTCCTTTGGAAACGCATTGACCCGTTTAACCCAAAACCCCGTTCCCAAAAGAACAAAAGGAGCCCATATATTGCGTGCCACCCAGAAAACATAGCGGTATCCGTTTGGCAATAAAAGCAGCAGTGCTAAAGGAAAAAAAAGCAGCACCACGGGTAAGGCCGCTAGTGTATAAAACCAAATTCGCCATAAAATTAAAAGGAGCCTACTCACCTAACAAATATATTCATTTCAACCGGTACCGATTAAAAATAAGGTACAGCAGTTGCGCTCCACTCTCAGGAAGCTTACCTTTGCCGAAAATAGTTTCAATGGCTAGAATATTAACCGGGGTACAATCTACAGGGACGCCCCATTTGGGAAATTTGTTGGGCGCTGTACTTCCCGCAATCGAACTGTCAAAAGCCAGTCAAGACGATTCCTTCTTATTTATCGCTGACTTACACTCTTTAACCCAAATTAAAAATGGGGAACTGCTTAGAGAAAACACCTTTGCCACAGCAGCAACCTGGCTAGCTTGTGGTCTGGATATTGAAAAAACTCACTTTTATCGTCAGAGCGATGTGAGTGAAGTTACCGAATTGGCGTGGTACCTCAATTGTTTTTTTCCTTACCAAAGACTCACCTTAGCCCATTCCTTTAAAGACAAGTCAGAGCAATTGTCTGACATTAATGCAGGACTTTTTTCGTATCCCATGCTCATGGCTGCAGACATTTTGTTGTATGATGCTGAAATAGTCCCGGTAGGAAAAGATCAACTGCAGCATTTAGAAATTACACGTGATGTTGCTTCTCGGTTCAACCACCAAATGGGCGAGACTTTTGTCATTCCTCAGGCAGAAATTCAGAAGCATACCCAGTACATTCCGGGAACTGATGGTCAAAAAATGAGTAAATCGAGGAACAATACCATCAATGTGTTTTTACCCGAGAAAAAGCTACGCAAACAAATCATGGGTATACAAACAGACAGCACGCCTTTAGAAGACCCCAAAGATCCAGAAAACTGTACTGTTTTTGCGCTTTATCAATTACTTGCGCCCGCTTCGTCCGTCCAGGCATTACGTGAAAAATATCTTGCCGGAGGAATGGGTTACGGTTATGCCAAACAACAGCTTTTTGAATTCCTTATGGAGCGTTTTGAAAAAGAACGCGCTCAGTTTGAATACTACTATCAGCATCCCGAAGAAGTTCATATCGCACTTGCTAAAGGAGCTGAAAAAGCTCGAAAAGTAGCACATCAAGTCTTGTTGAGAGTCCGAGACAAGGTGGGCTATTAAATCCATTCAAATTGCTTGCCCGGTAAGGCGCGAATGAGGCCTTTCATTTCCATTTGTATTAATTGTGCTGCAGTAACGCTTATTTTCCATCCCAATGCCATAGCCAGCTCATCCAAGGGGGCCTTTGTTCGTTGGGACAATACGTCATAAAGCTTTTGCTCATTTTCATCTAATTCATAAAATAGCGTCTTTTGAATGCTGGAGTTTAAAGGGCTGTCGCGCTTCCAAGCTAAGGCGTCGATCAGCTGCTCGGGATCCGTAAGCAGTTGTGCCTTTTGCTGCAGTATGAGTTGATGACAGCCTTCGCTTTTGGCGTCGGTGGGACGCCCAGGTACGGCAAAAAGTTCCCTGCCGTAATGGTGTGCTAAATTTGCCGTATTCATACTGCCTCCTGAGACTCCCGATTCAATGACTACTGTCGCATGTGCCATCCCTGCAATGATTCGGTTTCGTTGGGGGAAATTTTCTCTTCTAAATACAGCATTCGGAAGAAAATCGGTCATTAAACACCCCTGCTCACGAATGGGTTGTACAAATTTTCTGTGTTCAGGAGGATAAATACGTTCAAAACCATGAGCCAAACAAGCCACCGTTTGCAAGCCTTGCTCTAATGCTTTTTGATGGGCTATGATATCAATTCCCCTAGCCATCCCAGAACAAATGATCGGGTTGTAGGGTTGAAGGCTTTTAACCAGTGCTTCACAAAAAGCTTTTCCTTGGGGAGTATGTTGTCTCGTTCCTACAATGCTGAGGATCTTTCTGTTCTGAAAGTCAAGCGCTCCTTGACAAAACAGCACCAAGGGAGCATCCGCACAAAACGAAAGCGGTTTGGGATAAGCTTTAGTGCCAAAAATTAGGGGTTGAAGCGCATAACGCTCAAGGGTTTCAAGACTTACTTGGACGTTGCTGCGATAGGTTTTCCACTGAGCAATTGCAATACAAAGCTGTTCGCCTATACCCTCTACTTCGATCCACTCTCTACTGGAAGCTGCGAATACAGCTTCGGCTGAACCAAAATGAGAAATCAAACGAACCGCACGATAGGCTCCCAATCCGGGAATCGATTGAAGGAGTAGACAAGCTTCTAAAGGGGTCATGACTTGGGGTTTACCAACGAAGATACAAATCCTGAAATTGATTTCGCAAGTGAAAAATATGACATTATTTTACTACTTTTGATTGATATGCAACTTACCCGCTACATACAAGAATTGCTTTACCAACACGAATGTGTAACCGTTCCCTATTTTGGTGCTTTTCTTACGCGCTCCTATGAGGCTCATGTCAGCGTGAATGGCTATTTTTCACCTCCTCGAAAAGAGGTCAATTTCAATCAATTATTGACTGCTAATGACGGCGTTTTAGCGCATTATTTTGCGCAAAAAGAAGGCCTATCTTATGAACATGCCTTGCGTTTGATAGAAAAAGAAGTGAGTAGCTGGAAGCGTCGCCTGCAAACTCAAACACTTCGTTTCTCAGGCGTAGGAGAGCTTCGCCTGAACAAAGAACGAAAAATCGAATTCCTCCCTTGGGGGAAAGTCAATTTTGACCTCAATTCCTTTGGATTATCTTCTTTCCAAAAGAACCCTTTAATTAAAACCACAATACTGAATAGTATGGAAAATTCAACCAAAGAAGATTTGATGTTTACCCCAGAAAAAAAGAAATCTGCATCCAAAAAATCTCCCCTTTTACGTTATGCGGCTATCGGCATCATTGGTGTTGCTTTACTTTCTGCTGCCTATTATTTTAGCGATCAATACGTTACCCAAGAGCGAATTCTCGCTCAGGAAAAAGCACAACAAAAAATTGAAAAGAATGTACAGGAAGCCACTTTTGATCTCGGTACACTGAACACGATCGAGGTAACGGTTGATGCTACACCGGCAGTAGTGCCTCCCGACCAAGTCTATTACAGCGTTATTGCAGGCTCTTTTCGTTCTCTTGATAACGCAGAAAAAAAAGTACGTCAGCTTATCGATGAAGGCTATCCTGCTGCACTTGCAGCGGTGAATCCAAATGGGCTTTACCGTGTAGCCTACGGAAGGTATGATTCCAAAAAAGAAGCCATTAACATGCTGTACTTTTTAAAGTATACTTTAGAAGAGGACGCCTGGTACTTAGAAGAAAAATAGTTTACATCTGATAAATCCATCCTTTCGGATTGAGCACTTTGACGTTGTTGAAAATACTAAACTGGATTTCTGTTTTTCCAGTTTGTTGATTGGTAAAGACTTCGCCTATGGCTTCTTTGGACTTGACCTTATCTCCTTTCTTAACGTAGAGTTTGCCAAGGTTTTTATACACAGTGATGTAATTTCCGTGCCGGATTAATACCGAGGGATTACTTCCTTTAAAGGTAACTACAGACATGACTTCCCCTTCAAAAACTGCCCTTACCTGAGAGGCAGGAGCTGTTGCGATGGTCACCCCATTGCTTTGAATGGTCGTGGTTTTTACTACAGGATGCCTTTGGCGCCCAAATCCTTGTACGACGATTCCTTTCTCTAAAGGCCAGGGCAACCGCCCTTTGTTCGCTTCAAAATTTGCCGCAATAAGCCTTGCTTCTGGAGTCAATTCAAATGTATTCTTTGCCGTTTTACCTGCCGCTTTATTCGAAGCTGCAATGGCTTCTCTAATCAAACGATCGATTTCTTGATCAATCGCTCGGGCTTCTTTTTCTTTTTTAGAAATCTGAGTCGCTAAACTGCGCTCTTTGCGCTTTAAACTTTGTATCAAGTTTTCTTGATCTTTGCGTTCTTTTTTAAGTTGCTCTTGTACTGCTTTGTTTTCCTTGACTAAAACAACTTTTTTAGATTTTTCTTCTATAAGTGTTTTGTTTAATTCCTGTAAAAGTTGTGTTTTTTCTGCGATGGCTACTCCCTGCTTTCTTCGGTACTGGGTGTATTGTTTTAAATATTGTATTCTCTTGTAGGCTTGCAAAAAGCTTTCTGAAGAAAATAAAAACATCAGCCGGTTCTGAAGGGATTTGCTGGCATAGGAATTGCGAATCATTTTGGCGTAGTCCTCTTTCAAAGTTTCCAATTCTTTTCGCTGCTCCGTTATGTTCCTTTCGTTAAGGGTTATTTTTCGCGTCAATAAATTTACTTGCGCATTCGTCACTTTAATCAACTCTTCTCTTACGCTGAGTTTGACTTGTAAATCCTCAACTTCTGTTACCACATTCTTGCGTGTTTTTTTGCTTGAAAAGAGCAACTCATTGATTTGCTTGATTTCATTATTCAGTCGTATGCGTTGAGCCTCAAGCTCTTGCTGACGTTTTGTAGTAGATTGACTATATGCCATTCCCACCCCGATCCAAAAAAGCACCAAGAAGAGAAGTCTGCGGTTCATTCAAGTGAAATTTGCTTATAGCCTTGTGGAATTTCAAAAGGAAAACTGAGGGTACTGGGCAATTCCGTACGAGTAAATTCGAGTGTTAGCTGTTGTAAATTCCCCCCATCGGACAGCGTAATTTCAATTTGTTGGGGTATGTACTCTCCTTGAATTCGCTGGTGGTTGGTATAGCGTATGGAAAGATTTTGAAGAGAGCCCGGAATCAAGAAACGCTGTTCTTTTAACAAAAAAGTAGTGGGGTCAAAAAACAAGGTAGGTTGAAGTCCCGCTTTATTTTTTTGAGGCAGCAGAATGTAATATTGTGGATTGGAAATTTGCTTCCATTTGCCTACATCGGGATCTATAAAAGGTTTTCCCAACAGTATGTTTTCAACATCATTGTAGGAAAAAGAGGTCTTGAAGGGAGCATTTAGCAATTCAAAATTTCCCTCAAAATAGTTTTTTTGAAATTTTTCATAAAAAGAGACCCCCTCTTTGGTGATCAATATTTTTGCAATTGGAATGACCATGGAAGCACTCATCCAAACTGATTTTTGAGCTTCCATACGAAGTTGTACTACCAGTTGCTGTTGTCTTTTTCCGTCGTCATACACTGCACGTATTCGCGAACGAAGTCTGTTTACCTTGGGATAGTTCGCTTTGATTTTTGAAGCCAACGCGCCGACGTCTACATTTTTAACCGGGGTTTTGGTCGGCAAAACAGCAACCGTTTTACAGGCGGAAAGAGTGAAGAGTATCCCTACGGTCAGCAGCCCAAAAAACAGTATGCGTTTTATCATTTTAGTTCAGCGTAATCTCCTATACTTACAAAGGTAGGGTTTCCGTTATAATGAACGTGGTTTCCTATCATCGCTTTTTCACAATTGACCGCATTCAATACCGTGTGATTTTGAATCAAACTGTGTTTTAAATTGGACTGGTGTATCTGTGTGCCTTCTCCTATACTCACCCCCGGACCCACCGTACTGTCTACAATGCGAACCCCTTTGCCTAGAAAGCAAGGCGGTATAATGGTACTGTTTTCTACGCTTGCGGTTGGGTCCATCAGGCTTTCTCCTTCTGCGTGCTTTAAGGCTAACATTTCGCTATTGGTCTCAAGTGTTGCTTGAGGGTTTCCGCAGTCCATCCAATTCGTAACCGTTCCGGGTTTGAAAACGGCGCCTTCAGCCATCATTGCCAAAATGCCTTCGTTGATTTGATATTCTTTTCCCGCTTCTAATTTTTGGGAAACAACCGCATCTAATGCCTTCCTTAATCGCTCTATTTGTTTAAAATAATAAATGCCAATAACCGCTAGATCCGAGACAAATTTTTGAGGTTTTTCTACAAGGTTTACTATCTGGTTTTCTGTATTGAGCTGCACCACCCCAAAGGCCTCTGGCTGGGCTACTTGCTTTACCCAAATTACAGCATCCGCTTCTGGATCGAGTTTTAAATTGGCTCTGATCAGTGTGTCGGCATAGGCTACAACGGCAGGCCCCTCTAAAAGTGTTTTTGCACACATAATTGCATGTCCTGTTCCCAAAGGGCGGTCTTGTCTAAACAGATGCCCTTTGGCTCCTAGTTCCTCCGCTAGGCTAAGCAAGGATTGCTCAACCTCTTCTCCAAAAAAAGCAGGATCTCCTAAAATAAATCCAATATCGGTAATCGGTTGGTCTACAACCTTAGCAATTTCACGGACCAGCTGATGAACTATAGGACTTCCTGCAACGGGAAGTAAGGGCTTGGGAACCGTTAAGCTATGGGGTCTTAGCCGAGAACCCCTACCCGCCATGGGTACAATTATTTTCATGTAGTTAAAATTTATAGCATGTTAAAGATGATCCCATGCAACAGCACGCTTTTGGGTTACTCGATGAAAAATTAGTTTTTACCCGTACTGCCAAAGCCCCCTTCTCCTCGTGCTGTCTCTGTCAATTCTTGGGTAAGTTTCCAGTCAATTTGCTCAAATTTTGCAACGACGAGTTGGGCAATTCGCTCGCCCGGTTCAATGGTAAAAGCACTGTTGGAAAGGTTGACTAAAATGACTCCTATTTCTCCTCTATAGTCTGCATCTATAGTACCGGGAGTGTTCAGCACGGTAATTCCGTGTTTTGCTGCCAAACCGCTTCTAGGCCTTACTTGGGCTTCGTATCCTTCAGGTAGGGCTATTTTAAGTCCAGTAGGTACTATTTTTCGCTCGAGAGGCTGCAGTGTAAGCGCGGTTTGAATTGCAGCTTTAAGGTCTGCCCCAGCAGCCGCTTTTGTAGCATAGGTGGGAAGGTCAAAATCACTTTCATTTTGAACAGGCACAGTAATCATCTCAATGTCTTTTGTTGGTTAAAAATACAAAATCCACTGAGGCTGAACGACCCCTAATTAAAATTGTTTATTTGTTTTATTAACGGTAGCTCCTCTTTTAAAACTGCCCTGGCAATTGTTTAAAATAGGTGGTTTTTGACACCTCTATTTGATCTTCTTCTTCCGTTGTGGGATAGAAAAAATAGCTGGGTGCACTGACTTCTTTTTGTTGGAATATTTGAATTTCAATGAAGTGCTGTATTCTAAATTTTCCTTGGTTTAAAGGTCTGAATTCTGCTTCTATTTTTTTAAATCGCTTGTTTAGTGAGCTTATGACTTTTGCCCTGCCCTTATACTGCATCCCTTTTTGTTTCCAAATGTCAATACCGGATATATACACTTTCGGATTTTGTAAAATATTGGTCAGTGTTTTGGGTGAAGCAATATTGGCAACGATGAGCCTGTCTTTCCCCTTAAAAAGAAATAATTCTTTGGGTGAAACGTTGGGTTCCCCTGAGGAATCAGAGGTTGCCAACCACAGTAAAACGATTTGTTTGGTTTGGTTTTGTAGGTTCATAAGCAAGTTGGGGGTTCATAACGTCTTTAGTTTTCTACACAATTGAAGTAACGAACGCCATCCCAGCGTCGTTTAAAGAAATTTTCTTTGTCTGCTAAAAACTCTTCAAATGTAGTGTCAGGAGAGGGTACAGAAAGCCACATGATTGGGGTGTCTTCAGGAGTTGAAGTACATTCATACGATTCACAAGGGTGTCGATAGCGGTAGCGCGCATGGCCTGCTTCATGATAAAATGTATACAAGCGTTGCACGATGGAAAAGTCTTCCCAAAAAGACTTGATAATTTCGAAGCTCACGGTACCTTCATCACATACGTTAAAGGCACGCCCTGCATGGTCTGCCGTTACCCCTGAAGCAAAATCAGGTTCTGTGCCAAAAAAGACAGAAACCAAACGACCATCTCCAGGATCTGCTTTTCCCGAGCGTATGGCATCTTTTACGAAAAGGTCCCAGTATTCTTCTAAGGAAGTATTGTCGTTAAGTCCAGCATAGAAGGGATCCGTAATCTTATTTTTATCTTCCTCCTCAACCACTTGGGGTTCTTCTTGAACTGCTTCCTCCTTTGCACATTGGAGCAACATTAAGGGCAAACAAAAAAACAGTAGGGGTAGGGTTTTAAGATTCTTTTTCATTTTTCAGCAACACTAATTGTGTTATTAAAAGTATAACTTTTGCTTTCAAAAGGCAAAAGAGCAGCGAAATTAAACTTTTAAAAGGATATTCTAGGAAAAAGAAACTTAGCCGTTGAGTGCTTCTGCACCCCCTACAATTTCTAATATTTCGTTAGTAATTGCGGCTTGTCGCGCTTTGTTATAGGTCAGTTTCAACTGATCTCTTAACTCCGTAGCATTATCCGTAGCCTTGTGCATGGCGGTCATTCTCGCTCCATGCTCGCTTGCAAAAGAATCTCGAATGGCTTTATAGAATTGCATTTTCAACGACTTTGGAAGTAAATCGTTTACTATTTCAGCCTTAGAGGGTTCGAATATATAATCTGCACTGGTCGTTTGTACATC
Source organism: Flavobacteriaceae bacterium (assembly GCA_023263685.1). Classification (GTDB taxonomy): domain Bacteria; phylum Bacteroidota; class Bacteroidia; order Flavobacteriales; family Flavobacteriaceae; genus MS024-2A. The sequence goes on from JALQVM010000002.1 coordinate 12,036, forward strand.
CGAAGAAGAAGCTACTATGGGGAGGTAGGGTTCTACTTCCACTATTTGAGTAGCGGCATTTTTAAATCTGTTGTATACCAAGACAACTTCATCAAAAACACCTTCGGCGAATTGATCCATGATCTGCTGAGCAATACTCCCCGCATTTTCGTAAGTTAACTCGTCAAAAATACCGTCGTGTACGGCTGCAATCGTTGCCGTTTTTTGTAAAACTTCCGATCCCTTTTTCCCGACAGTAACGAGTGAAACGTCTTGTTGGGCATAGTCTTCTGCAATAAGCTGACGGGTTCTTTTGATGACATTGGCATTGAACGCACCACAAAGTCCTCTGTTGGAAGTAATGGCAACGATCAAAATGCGTTGTTTTTCACGAACCTGGGTAAAGGGGTTTTGACTATCCCCCTCTAAGGTACTGCTCAAATTTTGAATCAATTCGGTCAGTGTATTGGCATAAGGACGCATTGCGGTAATGGCATCTTGTGCTTTTTTCAATTTTGCAGCAGACACCATTTTCATGGCACTGGTGATCTGCATGGTTGAAGAAACTGATGCTATCCGATTGCGTATTTCCTTAAGGTTTGCCATGTCTTATGCGAATTGCTTTGCGGTTTCTTTTGCAACTGTGTTGAGCACATCCAATACCTCATCTGTCAGCTTACCAGCTTTGAGTTCAGCTAATGTCTTGCTATGCTTTTTACGAAGCGTGTCAAGGTAGGATTGTTCAAATGCTTTTACGCTTTCTACGGGTACGTCTCTCAGCAGGTTTTTTGATCCTGCATAGATAATTGCTACCTGATCTTCAACGGTAAAAGGGTCGTTTTGAGCTTGTTTTAAAATCTCTACGTTTCGCTTTCCCTTTTCAATTACATTTAAGGTAGCTGCGTCAAGGTCTGATCCAAATTTGGCAAAGGCTTCCAATTCACGAAATTGGGCTTGATCCAGTTTTAGCGTTCCTGCAACTTTTTTCATCGACTTGATCTGTGCAGATCCTCCAACACGAGATACCGAGATCCCCACGTTAATTGCAGGACGAACCCCCGAGTTAAATAAATCCGATTCCAAGAAGATCTGTCCGTCTGTAATGGAAATCACGTTGGTTGGAATATAAGCCGAGACATCCCCTGCCTGAGTTTCGATTATCGGAAGAGCGGTTAATGATCCCCCTCCTTTTACTTTTTCTTTTAAAGAATTGGGAAGGTCATTCATCTCCTTGGCAATACTGTCATCATTAATAACTTTTGCCGCTCGTTCTAACAAGCGTGAATGTAAGTAGAATACATCCCCGGGATAAGCTTCACGCCCTGGAGGTCTTCTCAAAAGAAGTGATACCTCGCGATAGGCAACCGCTTGTTTTGATAAATCGTCATAGATGATTAAGGCTGGGCGACCTGTATCTCTAAAATACTCCCCTATGGCAGCCCCAGCAAAGGGAGCGTATACTTGCATAGGCGCTGGATCAGAGGCGTTTGCCGCAACTATTGTAGTATAGGCCAAGGCTCCTTTGTCCTCTAGTGTTTTGGCTATACCTGCTACCGTAGATGCTTTCTGTCCGATTGCAACATAGACGCAATACACAGGTTCACCAGCATCGTAAAATTCTTTTTGGTTTAAGATGGTGTCAATACAAACCGTTGTTTTCCCGGTTTGACGGTCACCAATTACCAATTCTCTTTGCCCTCGACCCACAGGGATCATCGCATCGATTGATTTAATCCCAGTTTGTAAAGGTTCGTTTACCGGTTGACGAAAAATTACTCCAGGCGCTTTGCGCTCCAAAGGCATCTCAAAAAGTTCTCCTTCGATTGGACCCTTACCATCAATAGGGTGGCCCAAGGTATCCAATACCCGTCCAACAACCCCTTCTCCCACATTGATCGCGGCAATTCGTTGGGTTCTCTTTACGGTATCTCCCTCTTTAACCCCCTTAGATGCTCCAAGGAGTACAACACCAACATGGTCCTCTTCCAGGTTGAGTACCATTCCTTCTAGGTTGTTGTCAAAAGAAACTAATTCTCCGTATTGTGCATTGGAAAGTCCAAATACACGAGCAATACCGTCTCCTACTTCCAATACAGTTCCTACCTCGTCCAAGGTATTTGCTGAAGTGTAGCCGGCGAGTTGCTTTTTTAAAATTGCTGAAACTTCAGCGGGATTTACGTCTGCCATGATCAATATGCTTTAGATCGAGTTCGTTTTTGTTAATGTTGTTTTGATGGCCTTCAGCTGATTCGATACGCTTGCATCGTATTGCATGTCACCAATCTTTAGAATGTATCCTCCAATAATGGAAGGATCTATCTTGTTTTCTAGAATTGCTTTTTTATCAGAAAGCTTTTGGGCTTGTTGTAAAACTTGTTGCTCTAGTTCAGGAGTTAAGGCGATCGCTGTTGTTACGGTTGCTTTGACCTCTCCTTTCTGGGCTACAAACAGTTCTATAAACTGCTCACACGTTCCTTTTACCAATTCCATCCGGTTGTTGTGCGCCAAAAGAGCCAAAAGATCTTGTGTCTGAGTACTTGAGTCAGGCAAAATTGCTTTCAGTATTTCTTGTTTCTTTGCTGAGGCCAACATCGGATTTTCCATTACCGAGTTTAACTCCTCATTTGCCTTCAACAAAGCGGATAGGCTTTGCATATCCTCAAACACTTGTTGTGAGGAATTTGCCTCTTGAGCAAATGCTAAAGCGGCTTTGGCATATCGAAGAGAAGCTCGGGTTGCTTTCATTATTTAAGATCAGAATCTTGAATCAATTGATTGATCAATTGAACTTGTTTGTCTTTGCTTTCCAATTCTTTTTGAAGCACTTTTTCTGCAATGTCCATAGCAATTGAACCCACTTGTTCTCTGAGCTCATTGATTGCGGCGCGTTTTTCATTTTGAATGGCTTCTTGCGCTTGAGTCAAAATTTTATCAGCTTCCGCTTGTGCTTCTTCCTTGGCAGTACTGATCAATTCCGCACGCGTATTGCGCGCTTCTTTGAGCAGTGCTTCTTTCTCCGCACGTGCTTCTTTAAGAATACGTTGGTTGTCCGACTGCAGATTTTCCATCTCCGCTCTCGCAGCTTCGGCAGAAGCAAGCGCATCTTTGATGGAGGTTTCGCGTTCGTTTACCGCATTCAAAATTGGGCCCCAAGCGTATTTTCTTAAAAGGAACAGCAGCCCAATGAAAATCATGGATTGCCAGAAAAACAGACCTATAGAAAATTCACTAATTAATTTTTCCATTGTTTAAAACTTTGCGTTAAAGTGCCTCTGTAAAGTGAGTCTTGTGATTAAACTGCAAACAAAGCAGCGAAACCAATTCCCTCTACAAGAGCAGCAGCAATTAACATTGCTGTTTGAATTTTACCGTACGCATCAGGTTGACGACCAATAGCCTCCATCGCAGAACCACCGATTCTACCGATTCCCATACCTACTCCGATTACTACTAAACCGGCACCTACCATTACTGGAATTTCCATAGTTATAAATTTAAATTAAACATTCTTTTTTTTAGACACATGACTGTGTATGCTTTAATGATGCTCATGCTCCTCTGCGGCAAAACCAAAATAGAGGGCTGAAAGCATGGTAAAAATATAGGCTTGTAATAAAGCCACTAACAATTCTATCAATGAGATTGCAAAAGCCAAACCAAAGGATAATGGACTTCCCAACCAACTTTTAAAAATAAACATCAACCCGATCAAACTCATCAAAACAATATGACCTGCCTGCATGTTTGCATACAAACGGATCAATAAGGAAAACGGCTTGATAAAAACCCCTAAAACTTCTATAGGGATTAAAATAATGTAAAGCGGGATTTTGGCATACCACTTCATGGAAGACCCTAAGGGATCAAAAAGGTGGAGCCAATAATCTTTAGTACCTGTAAAATTTGTAATGATAAAGGTTAATAATGCCAAGCCAAAAGTGACGGCAATATTTCCTGTTACATTTACTCCCAGAGGGGTTAGCCCTAGAAGATTAAGAAACCAAACAAAGAAAAATACCGTAAGTAGAAAGTTCATGTACTTCATGTATTTTTTCTCGCCTATGTTCGGTCTTGCAATATCGTCTCGAATGTACAGGACAATCGGTTCAAAAAAACGGCCTATTCCTGCGGGTACTCCTCCATTCTCACCATACGTCTTAGCCAGCGATCGGAAGATCCAAAACATAAGCAATGCGATAAACAACATACTAACAACGCCTTTGGTTATAGACAAATCCAGAGGAGCGCTATTGGTAACATGATGCGCTTCGTCATAATTGATTGTTCCACCGGCATCGGTCTTGTATATTTTTCCATGCTCCAATTTGTAGTAATGGGTTCCTACTTGAGCTACCTCTTCCCCGTGGTGGAGTTTGGTTGAAGAAAAGATTTGTAAGCCTTCGTCCCATAAAACAACAGGCAATGGAATGCTAATATAAACGTGTTCGCCTTGAGCGTTGGTGTAGGAAAACAAACTGAAATCGTAGGCATCTTCAAGGTGATGAGCAATATATTCTTTAATTTCTGTCTTTAAATCTTTGGATGTTTCGCTCTCTTTAGCATGCAGCGCGTGGGGTGCTGAAAACACGGCTGCCCAAAGGGCAGAAAAAAGAATAAATTTGTTAAACGCTGTCGGCATAAAACGGTATTAGTAATAGTGTTTTTAAGCGCTGCAAATGTAAGGCTTTCGAATAAATAAAGAAACAAATCAATGCTTTTTTGAATTTCTTTTATGCTGGGTCGCGAAATTGTTTGAAAATAGCCCTTTTTTGAACTCTCTAAAGTGGATGCAAACTCTAATTATACCGTCTTGCAAGAAGTATAATTTCCAATAGTAATCCTAATGCATACGGAACGAAGAAGATGAAGAACTCTTGCCGGATGAGGATCCCGTCAGCCTGGAATTTTGGATAAAAGAAAATAAAGTAGGTACAAAATTTAAGCGCTACGGTAAGTAGATAAAGTACCGCCAAATTGCTCTTTTTTTTATCCATGCCCCAGAACAGGAGCAGGAGGGCGGCGGCGGCTAAAACTGTGTTTATGCCATAGCTTTGGACTAAAAAAGAGTGCGCCAGCGGATTCAGCTTTAGGTGTAAAAGCAATCCCATGCCCATAAGAACACTAAGGGAGACAAGAAAGTACAAAGGTTTTTTCATTCCTTATCCCAAAATTTTTTGCTTTGCTTGTGTAAGATCCACACTATAGAAAGCAATCCAAAACTAGCTAATAAAAGTGTTGCGAGTTTGTTGGGTAAGTTGTAAGTGCTGTCTAAATAAGTGCCAAACTTAATGGCGGCAAACATTATTGCCGCAATCTGAAATGCTAGACTTGAAAAAATGAGCCATTTATTAGGCTGTTTTTTCATGCGTTTCCTTTAATTTCTTTACGCCTTCTTCAGCCGTTTTCATTTGACAATGGGCATTAAAAATAGCGCCTGCCTCAACGATAAGCTTTTGAGTTGCTACCTCGCCTTCTACATTGGAATTCGTTTTTAAACTCAAAATTCCCGACACGGTCAGTTTTCCTTTAAAATGACCCTCTATCTCGGCATTGGCACAAGAAACCTCTCCTGTAACTTGGGCTTCTTTCCCTAGAATGACTTTACCAGAAGTTTCTATATCTCCTTCTACGGTACCGTCAATTCGGATGTCTGTTTTTGCCTTTAAACTTCCTTTAAAGGACGTGTTTTGATCAATTTTACTGTATTGTCCGTTCGTCTCTGTTGCTCTCATCTTTCGGTATTTTCCAATTTTTGTTTTTTAAAATCGTGCGATATTGGGATGCTAAAGCTACAAAATTCTGATTGTTTTGTTGAATCAACGTTACAAGACGAGGGTCTGTTTCAACGTTTTCCACTTCCTGTGGATCGCGGATCCCGTGAACCACAATAAAAACATAGTCGGCATTGAAGGGGTCAAGCGTTACCGTCCAACGCTGTTTTAGGGTCTTCAAATTAGTTTGAATCTCTTCAAAAAAGGCTTTTGTTTGCTCCCTTTCTGAAGATAAAAAAGGGAAAATCCACTTGTAGTTTTTGTAAACTAGTCCGGTCTCTTTTAAGTCATCGTAGGTGTCAATTTTTGACAGTAAGGCTAAGGCGTTCTTTGCTTCTTCAGAGGCACTGTAGGTAGTACTCAGCTCGCTTAATGCTGTTTTCCATGCCTCTACCCCCTTTAGCCTTCCCTCTATATGAGCTCGTAACAAGGCCGCTTTAGGTTCAATACCGGTTCCGCTGGCAAGAATGAGTAGGGGTTCAATGGCTTGCGCTGCTTGACCAAATTGTTGCTGTTGAAACATTTCAAGAATGTCTTTGTAGAGCGCTTCGGGGGTGATCAACTGAGAATTGTCATCCAGTTCTGCGTCCGCAATCAATTGGGCAAAAGGAGTTTGTGGAAACTCCTCCAAGAGCGTTGATTTATATTCTGCTGCTAAGGGCGATTTTGCTGTTGATGCGATTCGAAACAAATGATACAGGGCTTGTACCTTTATTTCATCTGCGGGTTTTTTAGAAATCAAACGGCTTAATCGTTCTTCGGCAAAAGGATCATTTTTAAATTTTTCTTTATAGATCAACCCCAATTGAAGGTAGGCTTTGTGGTTCAATGCAGTAATACTGTCTCGCTCTTGGAGGGATTTTGGAAGGGAAGTTACAAAGTTTTCGGCGGTCTCTTGAAGTAGGGCTGGCTTTAAGGAAGGGTCTACAGCTGAAGCCGTTTGTACTTGGGTAAGGTTTTCAATCGCTAGGGCGCTTCTCCAATTGTCAACATTGGGACGATTTCCCCAACGGGCTAAATAGTTTTGTTTCCCTTGAAGAATTAAATTTGAGTTGTAAAAATAAAACGAAGCGCTTGTCCTTCTCAATAACTGAAACGTCTTTTCCTCTTCCTTTGCTTCCAGTTCTTTTTTTGCTTTGAGTGCCTTTTGGTCAATATACGCCTGAAAATATTCCAATTGTTGCGCTTTTGAAAGGGCTAAAATGGCTAGGATGCTGTCGGTCTGAGTTACCGTTTTTTCATAAATGATGATATCCGAAAGATTTTCACGCTGGCGATTTAGTTGCTTGTATCGCGATGCACTGGGATCGAAAAGCGCCAGCAAACGATCCAGGTATTGTCCTGTTTCAATGTAGAGCCCTTGATCAAAATAATAGGCGGCAAGTGCCTCGTAATTTTGAATTTCTGTATAGCTGTCTAAGGTCGGTGCTTGTAAGGATTTGTCAAAATACAGCAGGGCTAAACTGTCCTCGCTTTGTTCCAAATACATTCTTGCTCGTGCGCTATGAATGCTGTGAGCGAACGGTTCATTTTCATAATTATTGAGTAAGCGTTCCAGTTGGGTTTGCTTTTCATCGATTGCCAAAGATGGGGTCAGCAGGGTCTCTTTTATTTTTGCCTGTATAGCAAGATTTCGAGGCGCTTTTCTTTTTAAGGCAGCAATTTTAGCATAGGCCCCTCGGGCGCTGTCCGGTTGATTAAGTCCCTCAAGTAGTTGCCCCGAAATAAAAAGATAGCGCGCCTTATTTTTTCTTTTAGGTTCGAAGGCGGCGGCTCTTTGGATGTAGACTACAGCTGAATCCATTTGACGAAGTCGGATGAAAGCATCTGCTAAGGTTGCATTGGCAAGTGGGTAAAACTTGTTTTTGGGCGTCAGTGACTTTACCAGGGGTACAAGGTTTTCAACTGCCAAGCCCACATTATTCAAACGCATATTGGTTTTTTCTCTCCATATTTTTCCTTCGGTAAATACGGATGGATTGGCCCCACTTTCCAATAAAAAATTAAATGCTTCTAGGGCAGGGAAAAATCTGCGGTCAAAATAGCGCGCTTTACCCAACAACAAATAGGCCTCATCAATTTGGCTGTTGTATTGGTTTTCGTCAATCTTAATTGAATGCTTTTGAATCGCTTTAACTGCTTTTTCTTCGGCGCGATCAAAGCCTGGGACTATTGTTGTGGCGTCAAAATTCTCTCCCCTCAAGTTGATGGGCTCTACAGGAAGTAGTTCGAAGAAATTCTCTTCAAAGGCTTGGCCTAGAATTGCCTCACCTACAGCATAGGCCTCTTTGCCGTTGAAAAGTACATTGTATTTGGTCGTTAAGGCGTGATACTGTCTATTGAGTACTCCTTTTTTGGTTGTACTACAAGACAAAGCCATCCCCACCACGACCAGCAGCATCCAATAAGAAAATTGCGTTTTTAACATAGAAAATACTGTAGCATAATAACTTAAAAATCTTGCGTTTAGTATATTAGATGTATTTCTAATTTGAAAAATAGGTTTCCAACTGCTTTAAGGTCTCCGGGGTGGTTTCAATATCCTTGATTACAACTCCTTTTTCTAAGAGCACTATACGGTCACAAACTTCAGTTACATGGGTTAAATCATGGCTGGAAATTAAAAAGGTAGTGCTGTTTTTTTCAGCTTCCTCTTGGATCAGCTTTTTAAGACGAATTTGTGTGGTTGGATCGAGGTTTGCAAAAGGTTCATCTAAAATCACAAGGGCTGGTTTTCCAATTAAGGCCCCTACGATTCCTGCTTTTTTTTGGTTTCCCTTTGAAAAATCTCTGAGGTATTTTTTTTGCCCTAAAATTTCTCCATTAAAAAAAGGTTCAAAATCTTGAACCCAAGAAGTAATCTCTTCCTTAGCTACGCCCCGGAGGTTTCCCAGAAAGTGGTAGTACTCCTCTACCGTTAAATAGCCCATAAGATAGCTTTCATCAATATATGCAGCCGTGAAGGGCTTCCATGCTTCGCTGGTTTGGACAGGGATTCCATTGATAGAAACCGACCCGCTGCTGGCTTCTATCAGGTCTAATAACAAACTGAAGAGGGTTGTTTTACCTGCGCCGTTATTGCCCACTAGTCCAAATTTTTGCCCTCGGGGAATTTGCAAGTCTGGAATTTCCAAAACAACTTTACCGGAATACTTTTTTGTAAGATGGGTGACTTGAATCATGAAACTGATTTTGAAAATGATTGTAGGGTTTGATACTTCTTTTTTTGATAGGTTTTTACGATTAGGGTCAACAGTTGCTTTTGAAATAGAAGTCCTGCGAGTCCTACCCCTACAAGACCTAAAAGACCTCCTGAAAAGCCAAAAAACTGGTAAGGAAGATAAAAAACAAGAAGGGGTAAAATAAGTTTTGGCAGCATAAAGACCAATTGGATAAAACTGAAATTTTGTGTGTTTTCAAATGCCTTTGCCTTGATGTTGAGTCGGATTGGATTGGTGTTGAACGCTCCTGAGTATAAGGTAATCATGGAACCAAATCCAAAATTAAAAATTCCTGCAGCCCAAATGACCAGCATGACCTTACTCCCAAAAAACAAATAGGGCAAAGCAAGTGTCGAACTAACCACTACGGAAAACATCATCAGATACAGTTTCGACTTGAGGTATTTTCGGTAGGCTACGTTTTGGCACATTAAAAAACTGTAGTATTCGCTGTCCCAAGCGGGAACGTATTGGCCAAACGTAATCATAAACCCCCCCGTAATAAACAAGCCTGAAAAAACGAGTGCCGCAGGCAGGTCAAAATACCGGTCTTGCGTAAAGAAGAACAAGCCGTAAAAAAGAAATAATACCCCTGTCAGCACTACTTGTCTGGGTCGAATGTTGCGAATGATCAGCCGCAAATCGTTTTTTAAGAAAAATCCCATGTGCTCCCAACGATCAAAAAACTGCAAATTCGATCCAACAATACGTTCCTTTTTTTTGCTGAGACCTTTGTCCAAAAAAAGTTGCTGCTTAAGAAAATTGTGGGCTAGAACAACTGAGGTTGCAAGTACGCCCGCTGGAACAAGCGCCCAGAAACCGTTTTGGTAAATCAAATCTAGACCCCTTGCAAAATACGCCGAAATAGAAAGCCCAAAAAAATAATCCAGCAGATAGCCCAGTAGTAAAACAACTAAAAAAACAGCGGCTTTTTTATTGTCTTTTAAAATCAAAAAAGTAAAAAAATTGGCGCTTAGCGAAAGACAAAACAAGGCCAAAAACCAAATCCATAGGGAAAAGTTTATGCCGTTTTCTATACTAAAAACAATGCAAAAAGGAAGCAAAACCACCAAAGGCAGGGCATTAAAAATTGATCCCAAAGAACGCAATAGTACTCCCTGTACTATGGCTTTTTTTGAAATGGGGTGAAGCAATAGGGATTTTACCTCCGTCACCGGTAGGGCTTGAAAAAAATACCTGAGCATTAAGTCGACAGCAAAATAAAAACCAAGGAAGGGATTGATCAGTAAAATAGGGTCCGTATCGGGGTAATGTTTTGACAGTAAATAGTAGCCCCCTATGCCAAGGGATAAAAAAACTGCTAAAAAATAAAGCACTACAAATCCCAAGAAAATTCGAACCCCAAGCTTTAACTCCCACTGGGGAGCGCGAAAAAATTTTTTCTTTCTAAGACTCATTAAATCGGTAAGAGAGAAGCGTTTCATTTGGGTTTTAAAATGGGTGAATGGCATTCCAAGTTTAAGCATATTTTTTACATTTGCAAAAAAAGCTATGCCTTCATTTCACGCCTTAAAAGTTTCCAGAATAGAACACACTTCCACAGACGCGGTAGTGATTTGCTTAGAAGTTCCGGAATCTTTACAAAGTGCTTACCAATTTATTCCAGGACAATATATTACCCTGGAGGCCACCCTAGAGGGAACAGCCGTTAGACGGTCTTATTCATTATGCTCTTCCCCTGAAGAGCACACTTTGAAAGTCGGTGTTAAAAAATTAAGCGAAGGCGTCTTTTCTACCTATGTAAATGAGTTATTAAAGGTTGGGGATACCCTGAATGTAAGCCTTCCTGAGGGGCGTTTTATCTTTGAAGAAAGCCATACCGACTCAGCTGTGCTTGCCATTGCTGCAGGAAGTGGAATTACCCCGATTTTTTCTATACTAAATGCTTTTCTCGCTCAAAAAAACAGTCACCCCTTTACCTTAATTTACGGCAATAAAACCCCGGAACAAACCATGTTTTATAAAGAAATTAAGGAATTGGAAGCCAACTATCCCGAGCGATTAAACGTGCATTGGGTCTTTAGCCAGTCCAGTGAAGAAGGTGCTTTGTTTGGCAGAATTAGTCCAACCGTTATCAATTTTGTGCTCAACGAACAAAACAGCCTCCCCGATCATTGCTTTTTGTGCGGTCCTGAACCTATGATTATTTCCAGCAGTGAACAACTCCAACGCAAAGGCGTATCCAAAGACCAGATTCATTTTGAATTGTTTACTGCCAGTGCTACGGCAGTTGAAGTAGACAATACGGTTGAAAAAGGACAGTTTACCATTACCTGCGACGACATGACCCATACCCTAGAATTGGTTCCAAATAAAACCCTTTTGGATATTGCTTTGGGAGCTAAATTAGAGGTTCCCTACTCATGTCAAGGTGGGGTGTGTAGTAGCTGTATTGCTCGAGTTACCGATGGGAAGGCCAGTATGCTTTCCAATCAAATTCTTACCGACAGTGAAATTGAGGAAGGTCTGGTCTTGAGTTGTCAAGCAATGGCCCAGTCAGCATCCATTCATCTTGACTATGATGATGTCTAACTACGGGTGTAAAACAGCAGTCCTCCTTTAAGCAGTAGCAGAAAGAAAACAACCCAATTTACTTGTCTAGGGCTACGCCCCTCTAAGGCAAGTCCTGTAAAATATACCAGAGGCAAAAGCGTGATTTCATAAAAATTGACGGGGCCTTGGGGTTCGATAGTAAGGAGCAAAACCCCAAGTCCTATTAGATTCATAAAAAAGAAAAATAGCGTATTTACACCTGAAATACGTTGCGCCGCTTTTGAAAAAAAATTCAACCCCCCTACCCACACCACAAAAACCACATAGCTTATCAATTCGTTTGATTGTAAACTGTAAACGACCGGTTTAATCTCCCAAAAAATCGCTTCTAGCTCAAAACCCAGAGCCAATTGTAAAGTAGAAAAGAGAAAATTGAGGACTACAATAGGGGTAACAACAGTGATTAAAGATCTTAAATTGATCCCTTTATTTAAGGCTAAAACGAAAAGTAAAGTGAGAAAGAGCAGGTAGAGCTTGGGTTCGAAAAGGGTCAGAAAAGAAAATAGTAAGGAGACATTAAAGAGCGGTTTACTGCTCTCTTTTGTCCTTTCGAGTGAACTGAGATTAAAAAAAGCAAGCAGTAAAAAAAGGGTAAGTAAAATGCCGTCGAGCTGTATACTCTCTTTCGGAACAAACAATAGCACTAAAGGAAAGCTCAATAAAATATAAGGGGAGAACGTAAGATCGCGGAATTTACTTTTGGTATATATGAAAATTCCCAAAAGCAAAAGGACCACAATCGACTTTCCAAGGGCGCGCAAAGCTTCAAAAAGAGTCTCCTGGTTGTTAAGGGGTGTGCTACTTTGAAAAAAATAAATGGTCAAAAAAATGCTGAGAAAACTCAGCGTCCATGAAGTTAAATTTGTTTTGCGAAAAAGGTTGGCTACCATATTCGTTTCTCTTAAATTTGCAAGGTAAGTAAACTACACATGATGAAAAACTTTTTTGAAGGTATCGCCTGGTTGTTTGAAGAAGTCTTATTTCTTCCCTATACTTTTTTACGTCAGCTTGAACTCAGCAGCTGGACGCTAGCCAATAGTATAAATTGGATTTTTTTAATTGTAGGATTTGCGGCTATGATTTATTGGGTATTACAACTCAATACGTTTGACAAAAATGGAGAAGAAGACAAAGATCCTTCTGCTCACTCCTTTTTATAAATCAAACCCTATATCTTTTCGGTAATACATCCCTTCAAAGGAAATTCCTTTCAGGGTTTCGTATGAGTTTTGAACGGCTTCATCCTTGTCTTTCCCAAAAGAACTGACAGCCAGTACTCTTCCCCCATGGGTAAGGACTTCATCGCCTTTGCTTGTAGTCCCTGCGTGAAAAACCATTTCTGTTGCTCCCAAACCACGGATTACCTTGCCTTTTTCATAGGCCTCAGGATAGCCTCCCGAAACCGCCATAACCGTTGCTGCAACTTTAGAGTCAACTTCTAATTCTATGTCTTGCAAACACCCTTGATGAACCGCTTTAAAAAGGGATAATAAATCGGTTTTTAATCTGGGTAAAACAACTTCTGTTTCAGGATCTCCGAGGCGTACGTTGTACTCTATGACTTTTGGAGTTTCTCCTACTTTAATCAGTCCTATAAATACAAACCCTTTGTAGGGCAAACCGTCTTTTTTTAGACCTTCAATTGTAGGCTTGACAATTTGAGTCTCTATTTTATTTCTAAACTCCTCTGTAACAAAGGGAACAGGAGAAATTGCTCCCATACCTCCGGTATTGAGTCCCGTGTCTCCCTCCCCTATCCGTTTGTAATCTTTTGCCATGGGTAGGGTAACATAGGAACTTCCATCGGTTAGCACAAAACAAGAAAGCTCTATGCCGGAAAGAAACTCCTCTATCACAACTTTACTCGATGCCTGACCAAACTTTTGTTCCAAAAGCATTCGTCTCAATTCACTTTTGGCCTCTTCCAAATTTTCTAATATTACCACCCCTTTTCCGGCCGCTAAACCATCTGCTTTTAAGACATAAGGGGGAGTGGTTCTTTCTAAATAGGCTTCTCCATCAGCCACCGTCGCTGCGGTAAATTCTGCGTAAGCCGCCGTTGGAATGTGGTGGCGCATCATAAACTCTTTTGCAAACGCTTTACTTCCTTCTAAGGTTGCGGCTGCTTTTTCTGGACCGATAACCCCGACGTGTTGCAATGCTTTATCGGCTAAAAAGTAATCGTGTATTCCTCTTACTAAAGGCTCCTCAGGTCCAACAACGACCAGCTCAATATGGTGCTCAAGAACTGCTTTTTTGATTCCTTCAAAATCGGTTACCCCTATAGGGAGATTCGTTGCGCATTTCGCAGTTCCCGCATTTCCTGGAGCTGCAAAAAGAGTTCCGCAATCCTCACTTTGTCTTAATTTCCAACAAAGGGTGTGTTCTCTTCCTCCCGCACCAATAACCAATACATTCATTTAAAATTATTTTCCGCAAAGATAACCACTAATACGGATTCCTATAGGCGGGATTCCTATTCTTTTAAAAATGAGGTAATCTCTTGTTTAAAACGGTCCAAAATCGCCTTAGAAACCGGAATGGGTTTTGGAAATTTAAATTTCTTATGCTTAAGTTGGTCCGAGCTTACACTATTAAAAAACGGTTCCAGGCCTTGAAGACGGCTTTTTTGATTGGGATGGTCTAGCCCGTCCGACAGAAAAAGTACGGGTGTGCCAAAGGCAACTGCTGGTAAAGCGGAATGAATTCTAGAGGTCACCACAAGCTTTGCATTCGCAATATTTTTAAGTTGAACCTCTGCCGCTTGCCTACGCTCTTCTTCCGTGTAGGCCTGAGCGTCCAACAACTGGCTGCTGTATTGAATGCTTTCGTCGGTCTGTCGTAAATACGTTTCTAGCAGGCGCATCGCCTTTTTGTACTTGAGTTGTTTAAAGGGTTGTTTGAGCTGTTGTAACAAAACTAAAAGCGCGCTTTTTAATCCGCCCTTGTAGGACAGGTCTTGTTGTGGGAGCAAACGTTCTAATGGACTGATCACCAAAATTCCACTTCGCTTTTGTTCTTTTTTTGTAAAATTTTCTCGTTTCAAACTCAGGGTCAAACAGCCCGAAAAATAGGCTTCAATGCCGTGTTTTTTTAAGGTGTTTTGAGTGTACAGATCCCTGCATCCTATGGGTTGGTGTGCTTTAAAATAGTGAATTCCTTCCGGAGTCAACAGGGCTTTTTCTGCGGTGGGATTTAGGTGAAAGGAAATGAATAGGGGTGCTATTGCATCGGAGGGAGGCCAATTTTGGGGTGCTTCCATAAACCATCCGTTCATGAGCAACTTGGCTTTAGGTCCTCGATACCGATGCAATTGATCTCGGTCTAGAGTTAGGAATTCCTCTTGTCCTATCCACTGAGCCGCTGCGATGCTTTGGATAAAATCTCCCAAATTATTAGAATTGGGATAGGCTAAAACCGCAGGCTTACATTCCATTAGAAAATGCGTTTAGTTGATTTTCAAATGCCTGAACGCGACGACTGATCGGAACGTGTTTTTGAATTCTTGCTCTTGCCTGTTGTCCCATGGCTGAAGTGGTTTTGTGCTCTAGGTTGTTTAAAAAGGCTACTACCGAATCCAAATCCTTGGCCCCTTCAAAGAGATGTCCTGTAGAACCTATCGCATCGGGTAAGCCAAAAACAGTATTCCCTATCGGAATGCATTCACACAACATGGCTTCACACAACACATTGGGTAGGCCTTCTACTTGGGAACCTTGAAAGTAAAATTGGTGTGTACTGTATTGTTTTTTTAAGCCGTTTCGGTCTAAAGTACCCAACAGACGAATGTTGTTGGGGAGTACATCCAATCCACTTCGATCCGTTTGAATGCCCGCAATCGTAAACTCATAGTCGGGCAGGGCCTTAGCTAGGGCAATAAATAAAGGAATTCCCTTTCGCTCATACGTACGACTATCTGCAATATTAGCCACCGTCAAAATGGTCTTGGGCTTTTTAGTGCCTTCTTTTTGCCAAAAAGTCGGATCATAGCCGGTAGGTATTTCCCGTATGGGGGTTTTTAAATCAGGTAAAAAATTCAATATTCCCGAGCGAGTGCCGTCTTGTATTGCTGCTGCACTACACCCCTCGGACAAACTTTTGTGTACCACCCAAATTTCACTAGCATTGGTGTAATTCCAACGGGCCAAACGCTGCCTTAGATTTTTTTTTAAAAAAATACCATAACCCAGTTTTTTGCTGGAAACGGCATCATACCCCCCTACTAGAATTACACTCGGTTTTTTGAAGCATTTTGCCCAAAACAGGGGCGCTGTGCTGTGGTAATCGTTAAACCAACTGTAGACCGCTTCCGACTTGCTTACGTAAAGAAAGGACAGTACAAGTTCTCGTATTCTGTTCCATAAAAATCTTATAAAATCGCGATGGGGAGGTGACTGAATGGATAACACTTTATAGCCCAATTGTTCCAAAAGAAGCTTGTCCTTTACTACAAAGGTGTTTTGTAAACTGCTGACTAGTGTAATCTTCTTTCGGCCCATCGGTAGTTACTTACTCGACTAAAAAAGGAATCAGAGCCTCTGCAATAGTACGGTTGTCCGAAACCCGGGGAACTTTATTTTGTCCGCCCAATTTTCCGATGCTTTTCATGTACTTTTGGAAGCCATCTCGCCTTACTTTTCGAATGACTAATGGGCGAAGAATATTCCCTTGGATCAGGTCGTCGTAATAAATGTTTCGCTCTTGCATTTCGCGATCGATATTCAATGCAAAAGCCTCTAAATTTTCTGGGGCTTCATCAAATTCAATAAACCATTCGTGGTACGGAAGTCCAGCCTTGGGCTTTACCTGAGGAGCTACCGTAAACTCTCGAATTCTGATTTCGGTATTCTCCGCTGCTATGGCTTTTTGAAGGGCTTGTTCAACTTCACTTACAATGACGTGTTCTCCAAAGGCAGAGATAAAATGCTTTATTCTACCGCTCACAATTACTTTAAAGGGCTTGAGAGAAGTAAATTGTATGGTATCGCCAATATTGTACCTCCACAATCCGGCAGTGGTCGAAATGATCATGACATAATTGACTCCTATTTGAACTTGCTCTAGGGTGTGGAATTCTTGCTCCTCCTCAAAAAAACTTGAGGCAACTATAAATTCATAGTAAATACCGTGATTTAATAACAATAACAAGCCTTTGTCCGATTGACTGTTCTGGTATGCGAAAAAGCCTTCGGAGGCGGGGTAAAATTCAATACTGTCTGGCGTGCGTCCAATTAATTTATTGAAAATGCCTCGGTAGGGTTCAAAATTTACCCCTCCGTAAACAAACAAGGAAAAGTTGGTAAAAAGAGCACCCACGGGCTGGGCTCCTTTTTGAACCAACCGCTCAAAATACATTTGAACCCATGAGGGAATTCCTCCTATTAGGGTCATATTTTCTTGGAGGGTTTCTTCTACGATGGCATCTACTTTGGATTCCCAATCTTCGATACAATTTGTTTCCCAACTAGGCATTCTGTTTTTTTGAAGGTAAGCGGGCACATAATGAGCAACGATTCCCGACAAACGCCCTAATGCAACGCCATTTTTGTTTTGCAGTACAGGGCTTCCTTGGAGGAAAATATGCTTTCCATTGAGTACTGCGGCACTACCCGTTTCATGAATATAATTCAACAAGGCTTCTCTTGCCGCCCGGATGTGTTGGGGCATAGAATCCGCAGAAATAGGAATGTATTTTGCTCCAGAAGTTGTTCCACTAGATTTGGCATAGTAAAGGGGCCTCCCAGGCCATAATACATTCTTTGCTCCTGCTAGGACTTGGTCGATATAAGGGCGCAGTTCTTCATAGTCTCGGACGGGTATGGAGGCTCTAAAGGCGTCCGGATCTGCTATGCTGTCCAAACCGTGGTCTTTGCCAAATTTTGTTTTTGCCCCTTTTCGAATTAATTCTTTAAAAACGGTAGTTTGCGCATCTAGAGGATTGTTGATCCACTTTTGGTTTTTTTTATGCATTAAAGCAGCATATATTTTAGCGGCAACTGCTTTGATCATTATTTAGAAAAATTAAAAAAGTTTTTAGGGTCCATGGGATAGCCTTCAACCCAAAGTTCAAAGTGCAAATGAAACCCAGTGGTCAACTCCCCAGTGTTTCCTGCCAGGGCAATCACTTCTCCCCCTTGCACAACATCACCTTGTTCTTTACTGAGGGCCGCATTGTGCTTGTATACGGATAAGATCCCTTGACTGTGTTCAATAATGATGACATAACCGGTCTGAGCGGTCCATTCTGCAAATACGACTCTGCCGTCAGCAATGGATTTTATCGGGGTATTTGCTTCCAAAACAATATCCACGGCAAAGTGGCTTTCTTCCGTATTGAACCCTTGAGAAATTGGTCCTATGGCAGGGGGCAACAGCAGTGTTTCAAGGGTAATGTTTGAACTGCTCAAGTCGGGGTTGTATTTGTCTTGTTGGGACACAAATGCCCTTAATAAAGAGTCTTCTGGTATAGAAGAAATAAATTCGGGTGCATCTTGATTCTCTACTTGAAGGCTTTGATCCATACGTTCGGGGTCCTCAAAAGAAATGTCCTCATTCAGTACGGCGCGTATCGCATTGAGGTATTGCAAATTTTGATTGTAAAGTGTGATCAAAGAATCGGTTACAAAGAGGTTTTGAACGGCTTGTTTTCTCAATTCGGTCGAGTCGTAGCCCGGAATGTATTCTTTTAGTGAGGTATAGGCTATGGACGCATAGACCAGTCCTGCAATAGCCGAAAAAGAAAGCAAAGAAAGCATTAGGACCGAAAGCTTGCTGATTTTAAATTGAATACGCTCCTCAAAAGTCTCTTTATTGATAATCACCATGCGGTAGGGTGTGATCAATTTTTTTAAAAAAGTCCTTTTTTTTCTGTCTTTTTGATCCATATCAAAAACAAAGATACGGAATCCTTTAGCTGGTAAATATTCCTCTTTCTATTTTCGTGTTTAGGAAAGTAAATATTTCTGTACATTTGTTTAAAATAACAATTCAATGATGTTGTCTTTAACATTTTTAGGTATGATCGGTGGACCACAAATTATTCTTATCATCGCAGTAGTATTGCTGCTTTTTGGTGGACGTAAAATTCCAGAGTTAATGAAAGGACTCGGTAGTGGAATCAAAGAATTTAAAAACGCAACCAAAGAGGAGGAAGAGAAGCCTAAAGTAGAAGCGGAGAAAAAAGACTAGTTCACTCGTTTAAACGAGGTGAGTATGCTGTTTAATTCGAACATATATTCTCGTTTATTTGCTGAAGGGGCAAATGCAAAGCCCTCCAAAACAATCCATTTATCAGTAATGCTGTCTTTGATTGCATAATTTACAAAAGGACCTGCCATGAAGTCATTTGCGACCTCCCAGGTGCCTTTGGTAAGATAGGCTGGCCTATCTGCTATTGTGGTCTGATAAAAGTACGGACGGAACGCCCTTTCTGTAATAAAATAGCTCCCCTTCAAGCGGCCAGGAACGTAGATTTTACCAATCGAATCCCGAATGTCAAGAATTTGTTTGCTGAAGGTAGTTGTCAAGGCCTCTTTCTCAAGCGTGTACACAATTATGTTCAAATGGCCTTTGCGTATGGGTTTTTGAATCCAAACAAAATTCGAAGTGTCCTTTACGGTTTCGTATGCTGAGGGATAATCGAGTTGTATCCCAAAACGATCGATGAGCGTTTTCTCGGTAGTCAAGGACTTGCTAATTCTTCGCATTTTCTCTTGGCGTTCGTTTTCGGCTAGGGTCCGTCTTAACAAAGAGGCATTTTCTTGAAAATAAAATTGTTGTACTTCAGCGTCTTCCCCCGTGATGCTAGCTAAAATTTGGGGGCGCGCAAATTGATTTTGAGCCAACTGAAACCGTGCTGTAGCATCCTTTTGAAACCAAACGACATTCCTCCCTTGTCTGGCAAATCCGGTAAACGTTTTCGGATTTAAGTAATTTAAGGTATACTGGGGTTCGTCTATTGGAAGTCCCTCGTAAATTAATTGTAATTCATTTCTTACCGACTCACCCAGGGAGGCATTCCAGTCTTTTTCGGGCATGACAACAGTCACGTGGTTTAAGTTGCCACTAGACTCGGGTACATAGGCATTTTTTTGATCAACCTTATTCTGACAGGAGATCAAAAAAGCAAGTAGGACAAAAACCAGTAAGGGGTGATTTTTCATTGGTAATTTGAGTTTTAGTAATTCCTGAGTCAACAACTGTTAGGCATTTAAAGCGGCAATCCCCGGAAGTGTTTTGCCCTCTAAACTTTCCAACATCGCTCCTCCTCCTGTACTAATATAGCTCATTTTGGATGCCAATCCAAGTTGTTTCACAGCCGCTACAGAATCTCCTCCCCCTACTAAAGAGAAGGCTCCCGATTGAGTTGCTTCTCCTATGGCCTCTCCAATAGAAATCGTTCCTGTTGCAAAGTTGGGAAATTCAAATACTCCAAGCGGTCCGTTCCACAAAATGGTTTTACATTGAAGTACCAGCTCCCGAAAGATTTCAGAGCTTTTGGGTCCAGCATCCAGTCCTTCCCAACCCTCAGGAATAGCATTACTAGGAAAAACCTTTTGATGGGCTGTATTGCTAAAATCGTCTCCTGCTACTACATCTACCGGCAAATGAATTTGAACGCCTTTTGCCTTAGCTTTTTCCAAAAGTTCGAGAGCGTAGTCACAATAATCCGGCTCGCAAATTGAATTTCCTACAATGCCTCCTTGTGCTTGGGTAAAAGTATAAACCATACCCCCTCCGATAATCAGATGATCCACCTTGTCTAATAAAGATTCAATGATGGTAATTTTAGAAGAAACTTTTGCTCCACCTAAAATGGCCAGTATTGGTGATTCTCCGTCTTTCATTACTTTGTCAATGGCATTTACCTCTTTTGCTAACAAGGAACCAAAACACTTTTTGTCGGGAAAATGTTTCGCCATGATGGTCGTCGAGGCATGGGCTCTGTGGGCGGTTCCAAAAGCATCATTTACGTAAACCGTACCCAATTCGGCCAGCTGCTGGGCAAAGTCTTCGTCCCCTTTGGTTTCTTCTTTGTGATATCTTAAATTTTCCATCAGCAAAACTTCTCCCGCTTGCAGTGCCGAAGCTTTGGCTACGGCTTCTGCTCCAACTACCTGGTCGCAAAAATGAACCGTTACTCCCAATACAGCTGAGACTTCACTGACAATATGCGCTAAAGACAACTTGGGGTCTCTTCCTTCAGGACGTCCCAAATGAGAAAGTAATACACAGCTACCTCCCTGGGATAAAATGTATTCGATGGTAGGCTTTGCCGCTTGGATTCTCGTTTTGTCTGTTACTTGCAGATTTTCATTTAAAGGGACGTTAAAATCAACGCGAACTACGGCGCGTTCGTTTTCAAAGTTTAGCTGTTCTAAAAGGCGCATTGTAATAAATTTTTTGCAAAAATACGATAATGTATAGGGCTGAGGTAGCTTTTTCCAAAGAAGTTGAATCCCCTTTCTCAAATGTGAACCAGTAACTGTATATTTACCTATGGTTTGGAATCACACAATCGGTCAGGAAAAAACTAAAAACCACTTGACCTATCTTCTTGAATCTAATCAAGTACCTCATGCTCAATTGTTTAACTCGGCATGCGGTCGAGGGGGCTTGGTTTTAGCGATTGAATTTGCCTGGGAGTTGGTTCGCCTGGCTCAAGAGCAAAAAGAAGGGAAATCCTTGGGTGCGCTCTGTCAAAGTCCGAACCTTCATTTTATCTATCCTGTCGTAAAAAAGGGAACCGAAAAGGTGGTCTATGCCAGTGATTATAGTGCCGAATGGTATGCGTTTCTGAATGAAAACCCTTATGGTGATTACACAGACTGGTTTGATCATATTGCCGTTGGAAACAAACAAGGAATCATAGCGGTTTCTGAAATCGAAAAATTGCACCAACAATTGTATCTCAAAGCATTTGGAGGAGGTAATAAAGTTTGTATCCTTTGGGGGGTAGAGAAAATGAACGCCTCTGCAGCGAATGCCTTTTTAAAATTGTTGGAAGAACCTCCTGAAAACACCTACTTTATTCTGCTATGTGAACAAACTGAAAATGTACTTCCAACCGTACTTTCGCGCTGTCAAGAAATAGCCCTTCCTCCCATTGAAGAGAAGGCATTGGACCGCACCCTCCCCGAAGACCTTGAAGGTAAACTTCAATTACTAAAACAAGCGAGTGGGGATTACAGAAAATTGCGCACCTTGATTTCGGATAAAGAGGAAAAACACTACGAACTCTTGCTGGTTCAAGGATTACGATCTGCTTTTAAAGCAAAAGGGAATAAAAGTGTGGTGGTGGATTTAATGCATTGGGCAAATGAATTGGCCCAACTTGGAAGAGAAAAACAAAAAGCATTTTTGCGCTTTGGAATACAGTTTTTTAGAGATGCTTTTTTAAAAAATTACCACTTAAATGAATTGGTTCATTATCAGTCCGAAACCGGTTTTGATCTCGACAAATTGGCGCCCTATATTCACAGCAATAACATTCAGGAATTGACGGCACTTTTTGAGCAGCAACATTACTACATCCAACGCAACGCAAATGCTAAAATGATGTTTACTGAACTGTCGTTGCAATTAACCCGATTGATCAACAGTCCCAGTCCTAAGTAAGCTTTTGAAAAACAAAAATTTTAGAAGAATATTCCTGGGAAAATAGCGCCCTGATATTGGAATAGAGACCTACGAACAATCCTCTTAAAAAAGCGAATTTATTTTTCGCATAGGTTTCTGATAATATTGAGATATAAAACGAGTCAAACCAAAGGGGATAGGTTTTTAACAAACGAAAACCCTGGGCTTCCACTCTTTCTTGTAATCCTTGGGGTGTAAAGTGCCAAAGGTGTCTTGGAACATCGTAAGCCGCCCAATAAGGTCCGTAATACGCGGCGTCAAAACTAGCTAGATTAGGCACTGCGACCAACATTAACCCATTGGTTTTTAATGCGTTATGGTATTTTTGTAAGGAGGTGTCCAAGGCGTTTACATGCTCTAATACATGCCACAAACTTAAACAAGAATAGGAAGTGTTTATGGGAATTTCATCCACAGAGGAAAAACAAGACAAGCCTCTTTTTTGAGCAAGCTTTCGTGCGTTGTGGTTCGGTTCTGTTAGTGCAACATCGTATCCGTGTTTTGCTAAAAATTGTGCAAAGACGCCTATACCTCCTCCAATGTCTAAAAGGTCTTTTTCAGCTTGGTGTTTTTTGAGAATACTGAGCTTGTAATGAAGCATGAAGCGTTGTACTAACCCATAGAGCATTCCTTTTATGCCTTGACGTTTTTCTTGGTGGGAAGTATAATCCTCAGGCGGATAATAGTCGGCCAAATGTAAACCCTCTTTAAGCTGGGTTCTAGCGAGGGTTTTATGGGTGTCAAATTGAAGCACAAAAGTTTCTCCCGAAACTAAATAATCTTTGATTTCCAAGGTTTTTGCTGGTTCTCTCATTACTGTTTCACGTGAAACATTTTCCTATCTACCCATGCTTACAAGCAGTACGCTGATGTCGCTCGGATTGATCCCGCTGATCCTGGAGGCTTGCGCGAGTGTAGCGGGTTTAATTTTATTGAGCTTTTCTTTGGCCTCATGCGATAGGGAGGCCAACCTGTCGTAATCAAAGGCGGGAGGAATTTTAATGTTTTCTAGGCGTTTAAGCTTATCTGCGGTACGTTTTTCCTTTTCGATGTAACCGGCGTATTTAATTTCAATTTCCGCTTGTTCTAAAATCACATCGTCCATAGCATGTGCATCTAAAAAACGAGTCACGCTGTCAAATCGCATCAGGTCTTCCCTTCGGACATTAGGTCTTGCGAGTAGTTTAGCCAATTTATCGGTTTGTTTGACTGTAGCATCACCCTTTTCGTTGAGCAAGTCATTGGTTTCCTCAAGTTCATAGCTCGTTTTCTTTAAAAAAGCGACCAAGGCTTGACTCGACTGCTCTTTTCGTTCTACGGCCCTTATACGGTCTTCGGATGCTAAGCCCAACTCATAGGCTTTGGGAGTCAATCTTTGGTCCGCATTGTCTTGCCGTAACAAGGTGCGGTATTCTGCTCTCGAAGTAAACATACGGTAGGGCTCTTCGGTGCCTTTCAAAATTAAATCGTCAATAAGGACTCCTATATAAGCCTCTTCTCTTCCTAAAATAAAGGGTGTTTTGTCTTGGGATTTCAAATGGGCATTAATACCTGCCATTATTCCTTGGGCTCCTGCTTCTTCATAGCCCGTAGTTCCGTTTATTTGACCTGCAAAAAATAAGTTTTGAATCCGCTTGGTTTCTAAGCTGTGAAAAAGTTGGGTAGGAGGGAAGTAGTCGTATTCGATGGCATAACCGGGGCGGAAAAATTTAACGTTTTCAAAGCCCCTTACCTGCTTTAACGCCTTATACTGAATGTCGTCGGGTAGGGACGTTGAAAAACCATTCACATAGACCTCAACTGTATCCCAGCCTTCTGGCTCTACAAAAATCTGGTGTTGCGACTTATCGCTAAATCGGTCGATTTTATCTTCTATGGAGGGACAGTAACGCGGGCCTGTACTTTTTATCGCCCCGTTGAACATAGGTGAGCGATCAAAACCCGATCGCAATAGGTCGTGTACCGTTTCATTGGTATGTGTTATATAACAACTTCGTTGTTTTTGAAGGGGTTGGGTCAAGTCGGTAAATGAAAATTTGGAAGGCTTGCTGTCTCCGGGTTGTTCTTCCATTTTACTGAAATCCAAAGACCGTCCGTCTACGCGGGGTGGGGTTCCTGTTTTCATTCTACCTGCTGTAAAGCCTAGGTTTTCAAGCGCTGCGGTTAATCCGACGGCAGCGTTTTCGCCTGCACGTCCACCGCCAAAGTTTTTTTCTCCAATATGAATCAATCCATTGAGGAAGGTTCCATTGGTAAGAATAACGGTTTTACTATAAATTTTTAATCCTATAGAAGTAACTACACCTACCACTTGATCTTTGTCTATGATAAGGTCAACAATCATATCTTGATAAAAATCTAAGTTGGGGGTTTTTTCCAGCAGGGAGCGCCATTCTAGGGTAAACAAACTACGATCGGACTGAACTCTCGGGCTCCACATGGCGGGTCCTTTAGACTGATTCAGCATTTTATATTGGATGGCGCTACGGTCGGAAACAATCCCCGAATAACCTCCCAATGCATCTATTTCTCTTACGATCTGACCTTTGGCAATACCGCCCATAGCGGGGTTACAGGACATTTGAGCTACATTCTGTAAGTTCATAGTCACCAAAAGAGTTTTAGACCCGAGGTTAGCGGCGGCGGCGGCGGCCTCACATCCGGCATGTCCGGCACCCACTACAATGACATCAAAGGACGAATCAAACATGGTTGTTGTGTTTCACGTGGAACATATTTATGAATTCATCTTCATGCTTACGCATAACTGCTTTTTCTTGAGCTGTACTGTCTTTTTTGCCCATACAGTGCAAAACGCCGTGAACCAAGACTCTAAGGGTCTCATTTTCAATGCTTTGTGCCTCCTCTTCCGCTGAGTGAGCCACAGCCCATAAAGAAATAAAAAATTCTGCGCTGAGCGATTTATTCTGACTGTAATCAAAGCTGATGATGTCAGTATGGGTGTCGTGATTTAAATACTGCAGGTTCATTTCCAACAAACGCTCTTTTGAAACAAAGTTATAAACCAAACGATCGACAACATAACCCCAGGAGTCCACATAAGAAGCCAAAGCTTCTTTTATACGGTCAGCAACTAAATAATCGGGTATGTTGTTAAAAGTAATGATGGTTCCATTTTTTGCAAATATAACGGATTTATAAAGGTGTACGGCTGAATAATATAGGGAAGCTATTATCTTTGCAGGAAAAAAATGGAGACAAGGGTACGATTTGCACCTAGTCCTACAGGACCTTTACATATTGGTGGTGTACGAACTGCCTTATTCAATTATCTTTTTGCGAAAAAAAACAATGGCGTCTTTATACTAAGGGTAGAAGACACAGATCAAAACCGCTATGTTGAAGGAAGTGAAGCCTATATCCAACAGGCTTTAGAATGGTCTGGAATGGTACCCGATGAAGGTCCTGCAAATGGGGGAGCGTTCGGTCCGTACAGACAAAGCGAGCGGAAAGACCTGTACGAAGCCCATATTCAAAAACTCATTGCAAAGGGCAAAGCTTATTATGCTTTTGATAGCGCTGAAGTGCTCGCTGAAGCAAGAAAAAATGCTGAAGCCCAAGGAGAAACTTTTAGGTATGGAGCACATAACAGAATGCGCTTTAGCAACAGCCTGACTTGGTCTGAAGAAAAGGTAAAGGCGGCTTTGGAAGGGGACTATGTTGTCCGATTAAAGGTAGCGCCAGGAAATACAATTACCGTTACTGACGAAATACGAGGGACCATTCACCAAGAAAGTGATTTGCTTGACGACAAAATACTGATGAAAGCGGACGGTATGCCGACCTATCATTTTGCCAATGTTGTGGACGACCACCTTATGCAAATAAGTACGGTCATTCGGGGGGAAGAATGGCTTCCCTCTTTGCCCATACATCAACTGCTCTACGATGCTTTTGGATGGAACGCACCGCAATTTATGCACCTACCCCTAATTTTAAAACCTTCGGGAAAAGGCAAACTTTCAAAAAGGGATGGAGACAAGGAAGGATTCCCTGTTTTTCCCTTAAACTGGGGTGATGCCGCTGTTGGATTTAAAGAAAGTGGATTCTTACCCGAAGGGTTCATCAATTATCTTGCGCTTCTGGGCTGGAACAGTGGAACAGATCAAGAAATCTTTAGTTTGAAAGAACTGGAGGGCTTGTTTAGTGTCGGGGGAATACAAAAAGGAGGCGCTCGGTTTGATTACGAAAAAGCACGCTGGATCAATCATCAGCATCTCGGGGCGATGCAAGTAGAAGAATTGTATGAGTTTGACCTCATCAAGGAGCAACTTGAAGCTGTAGCGACCGACCAACAAATTAACGTATTGCGTGTAGTCAAAGAACGTATGGCTACCCTTACTGATTTGGCTCAAGAAATTACTTGGATGGAAGACCCTCAGGGCTATGACGAGGCAATCGTACAAAAACTGCTCTCTAAAGGAGCAACGGAAGTGCTCGATCAAATACACGCCCTGGTCATAAAACAAACGGATCTACAGACCTTAAAAGAAACCTTAATGCCTTGGGCGAAGGAAAATGAAATCAATACGGGGCTGATGATGCAGTCGTTGCGAATTGCCTTAGTCGGTAAACTTGCCGGACCTGACGTATTTCTGATTTGTTCCATTTTAGGGAAAGATGTAACTTTAAATCGAATAGCAAAAGCTATCGCTTTTTTTAACTCAAAAACTTAACTCTTATGGCTCCTTTCGTACTTATTCCCATTTTGGTCCTGATTGCACTCTCAGGACTGTTCGTAGTAAAACAACAAACGGCTGCAATCGTAGAACGGTTCGGCAGGTTTTTAACCATCCGGCAGTCGGGCTTGCACTTTAAAATACCTTTGATCGATAAAATTTCTGGAAGAATCAGCTTGCGCATTCTTCAATTGGATGTGATTGTGGAAACAAAAACAAAAGATGATGTTTTCGTTAAACTTAAAGTTTCGGTTCAGTATAAAGTGGTTCAGGAAAAAGTATACGACGCCTTTTACAAACTAGACTATCCGCAAGACCAAATCACCTCGTATGTTTTTGATGTGGTCCGGGCTGTGGTTCCAAAAATGAAATTGGATGATGTCTTTGAAAAAAAGGACGATATTGCCAATGCGGTAAAAGGAGAATTGAACGATGCCATGATCAATTACGGTTATGATATTATTAAAGCTTTGGTTACCGACATTGATCCAGACAGTGAAGTAAAGGCTGCCATGAACAGAATCAATGCTGCAGAACGCAAAAAAGTTGCTGCTCAATACGAAGGAGATGCAGAGCGTATTTTAATCGTTGAAAAAGCCAAGGCGGAAGCCGAAAGCAAACGCTTACAAGGTCAAGGTATTGCCGATCAAAGAAGAGAAATCGCTCGAGGACTGGAAGAGTCGGTAGACGTACTCAACGGTGTGGGAATCAATTCCCAAGAGGCATCCGCATTGATCGTTGTTACGCAACATTACGACACCCTTCAGTCCATTGGCGAAGAAACCAACAGTAATTTGATTTTATTGCCCAACTCACCTCAAGCAGGAAGCGAAATGTTAAATAATATGGTCGCATCCTTTACCGCCAGCAATCAAATAGGGGAGGCAATGAAAGCTCAAAACCTCAACAAAAAGAAAAATAAGGGTTCTTCTGACGATGGCGCTTAAGCGTTTTTAGACCAATTGTCGCGTAAGCCTACGGTTTTGTTGAAAACTAACTTTTTCTCACGGCTGTCTGGATCTACTACAAAATAACCCAAGCGTTGGAATTGAAACCGGTCCCCTGCTAATGCAGATTCTAAGCTCGGTTCAGCAAAGCCCCTAAGGGTGCTCAACGAATGTGGGTTTAAGTGTGCTTTAAAATCAACGTTTTTGTCTTGATCCGGAGCTTCTTCTTGGAAGAGTCTGTCGTACAGACGAACCTCTATCGGAAAAGCGTGGGCGGTACTTACCCAATGTAAGGTTCCCTTTACTTTGCGTTGGCTCTCTTCTGTTCCACTACCGCTTTTACTTTTAGGATCGTAGGTGCAAATGATTTCAATAATGTTACCGGATGCGTCTTTTATAACCGATTCTCCTTTGATGATGTAAGCGTTTTTAAGTCGTACTTCTTTGCCTAAAGACAACCTAAAAAATTTGCGGTTGGCTTCCTCCTTAAAATCTTCTCTTTCGATATACAATTCCCTAGAAAAAGGGAGCTTACGCGTACCGAGTTCGGGTTGTTCCGGATTAATTTCTCCATCTAACATTTCGGAGGTTCCCTCTGGGTAATTGGAGATCGTAAGTTTTACCGGGTTTAAAACAGCCATAACCCGAGGAGCAGTTTGATTGAGGTCTTCTCTAATTGCATACTCTAAAAGAGACATGTCAATTACGTTGTCACGTTTCGCTACGCCCGCAGCATCAACAAAATTGCGAAGCGCTCTTGGGGTATATCCTCTTCTTCGAAGGCCGGCTATCGTAGGCATTCTTGGGTCGTCCCAACCCGACACATGGCCTTCTTCAATAAGACTGGCTAATTTTCTCTTGCTCGTGACTGTATAGGACAAATTCATTCGAGCAAACTCTTTTTGTTTTGGTCTTAATGGTTTTTGAAGGGGGCTTAATGCGTCTAAAAACCAATCGTATAAATCACGATGGGGTTTAAATTCAAGTGAACAAAGGGAGTGTGAGACCTGCTCAACATAATCTGACTGGCCGTGCGTCCAGTCGTAAAGGGGGTAGATACACCAGCTGTCGGCCGTTCTGTGATGGCTTTTATACAGGATTCTATACATCACCGGATCGCGCAACAACATATTGGGTGAAGCCATGTCAATTTTCGCTCTGAGGACATGGGCCCCTTCGGGATGTTGGCCGGCTTTCATTTCTTCAAAAAGGCGTTTGTTTTCTGCTACCGAACGGTTTCTGAAAGGACTTTCTGTCCCGGGTTGTGTAGGTGTTCCTTTTTGTTGGGCAATGGCTTCTGAAGGCTGAGAATCTACATAGGCCAGGTTTTTTTCTATAAGTTCTACTGCCCAGGCATACAATTGATCAAAATAATCAGAGGCATAGCATTCACCCTC
Organism: Flavobacteriaceae bacterium; assembly: GCA_023263685.1. Lineage (GTDB taxonomy): Bacteria > Bacteroidota > Bacteroidia > Flavobacteriales > Flavobacteriaceae > MS024-2A. Next base: position 41,263 of record JALQVM010000002.1, read on the forward strand.
CCACTGATACCCCAACCATTGAATATTTTCTTTTATGGCATCGACAAACTGTTGCTCTTCTTTTGCGGGATTGGTGTCGTCAAAACGCAAATTTACCGGTGCCTTATAGCGCTCACCGAGATTAAAATTGATACAGATCGCTTTGACATGACCTATATGCAAATAACCGTTGGGTTCTGGCGGAAAACGAAAACGCAAATCAGCGGGTGAATAACCGTTTTTAAGATCCTCCTCAACAATATGCTCAATAAAATGCAGGGGTCGCTCCATAGTATTTATTTGTGGTAAAGATAATGAATGCAAAGATGGGAAGAAAAGCATAAACAGTCGTTATATTTGCATTCACAATGGGAAAAATATTTTTAAAAAACATTCGTCTTTATGCTTATCACGGCTGTCTGGATGAAGAAGAAAAAATTGGTAGTGACTATGTGGTCAACGTGGTTGTTCACACCGAACTTGAAAAATCTTCTTTCTCAGATGAATTAAGTGATACTGTCGATTACGTTTCCCTGCATGCTATTGTAAAAGAAGAAATGGCCGTACGCGCCAAATTACTTGAAAAGGTAGCGGACCGAATTATTAAAAGAATTTTTAGAGAACATGAAGAGGTGAGCAGGGCACGTGTAAAAGTAGCCAAGCAAAACCCTCCGATTGGAGGAAACGTAGAAGAAGTAGCGGTCGCATTAGAACTCGAACGTTCGGCTATACAATTCAATTAATAATTAGTACTTTTGCACCCATGGCATCGTGGCCGAGTGGCTAGGCAGAGCTCTGCAAAAGCTTGTACAGCGGTTCGAATCCGCTCGATGCCTCTTTATTCTTCGAAATAAAGCTTCCCGCCTAACTTCTTTTGATAGACTTTCTTGATTGGGTTTCCAAAAACACGGAGCACACTGCCCCCTATAACATCTGCTTGGATCAACTCACTTGCGGTAACATAAGCGTAGCCTCCACCAACCAATTTGGTTTGGATTTGATCCGTTTGCAGTTGTTCTGCCTCGCAGCTTCCGCCTGTAGTAACGTTTAAATTAAAATTGGACACCTTGCCTGTCAACGCAATTCTTCCGCCGTTAGCAGCTGTCGCATCTAAGCGATCTGCATAAATTTCAAAATCGATTACAGCGCCTGTGTTGGATTTTATGTTCAGACTGGTTTGTGAAATGGGCTGTTGCGAACGTATTTTTGCTTGTTGTGCTGCAGTAATTTCATTAAGTAACTTACTGTGATACAAATCGATACGGGTAGGAATTGAATCGGGTAGGCTGCCTAGCGCTATTTTTAGTTGTAACACACCGTTTTTCATGGTGAGTATAACATCATCCGATTGGGGCCCATAGACTACTGCTTTATTAACCTCTGAACTTATCAAGGTGAGCGCTAAGCCAGAATAAACTTTTACACCAATAAAAGGGGCGGTCGTTAAGGTTCTTTTTTGTTTGTCTTGACAATGAACATCCAAAAGACTGGTATATATAAAGAATAAGAATAAGATGTTTCTCCAAACCATTTGACAAAAATCTACATTTCTCTAATGGGAACAAAGTCCAAAAAGCGTTTTATGACATTGACTTTTTTCACTTTTATTTTTATTGGATCGCCCAACAGGTAGACTTTTTTTGTTCGTTCACCTACTAAGGCGTGCCGATCCATATCAAAATAGAAATAATCTTCTTTTAGATCAACCGCCCGAATCATACCTTCACATTTATTGTCGATTAATTCTACATAAAGCCCTCTTTCGGTGACTCCAGAAATTACTCCATCAAATACTAGACCTACCTTATCTTGCATAAACACCATCTGCATGTGCTTGATAGAATCTCTTTCGGCTTTCGTTGCCAATTGTTCTCTTTGAGAGCTGTGCTTGCATGCTTCTTCTAGGGCAGTTTCAGAAGCTGCAACTCCCCGATCTAAATAAATTTGTAACAGACGGTGAACCAAAATATCAGGGTAACGACGAATGGGTGAGGTAAAATGAGTGTAGTGTGTAAATGCCAAGCCGTAATGTCCAATATTATGTGTTGTATATTCTGCCTTTGACATACACCTTAGCGTCAGGGTATCAATTAAATTTTGTTCTTTTTTTCCTTGACAGGACAGAAGTAAATTGTTGATTTCTTTATTGATTCCTTTCCCTGAGGGGTTGAATGTATACCCAAACCGGCTGACTGTCTGTTTGAGATTCAATAATTTTTGTTCGTCTGGATCATCGTGTACACGGTATACAAAAGGGAATTTTTTTTGTTGTTTTCCGATAAGGGTGGCCACTTTTTTATTGGCCAAAAGCATGAATTCCTCAATTAATTTATGGGCGTCTTTTGAGCTTTTAAAAAAAACAGCGTCGGGTTTGTTGTTTTGGTCTAGATTGAAATTTACTTCAACACGATCAAAAGAGATTGCGCCCTTTGTCATTCGCTCTTTTCTTAAAATTTTGGCTTGTCGATCCAATTCTTGTACTGCCTCAAACACCTCTATTGGTACACTATAGGTTTTGTTGGTCAGCGATATGCTGGCGTCAACTTCTGGAGCTTGTTGTTCTAACATGTACTGCACTTCCTCATAGGCAAAACGATAATCTGAATAAATAACGGTTCTTCCGTACCATTCATCCATTATTTTTCCTTTGGCGTCCAACGTGAAAACGGCAGAAAAAGTAAGTTTTTCCTCTTGGGGACGCAAAGAACACAAACCATTGGAAAGTGCCTCGGGTAACATGGGAACCACACGATCAACGAGATAAACCGATGTTGCGCGATCATAGGCCTCGGTGTCTAATTCCGAATGGGGTTTTACATAATGAGAAACGTCTGCAATGTGAATCCCAACCTCTATTGTCCCTTCTCCTAGTTTTTTAAACGAAAGTGCATCGTCAAAATCTTTGGCTGTTTTTGGATCAATAGTGAAAGTGAGGGTCTCTCTAAAATCCCTTCTTTGTTCGAGTTCTTTTTTTGCAATACTGGAGGGGATTTTAGAAGCTGCTGCTTCTATTGCTTTAGGAAATTCATAAGGAAGCCCATAGTCGTGTAAAATAGCGTGAATTTCTGTCTCCGTTTCTCCTGGGTTACCTAAGCTTTTGACTATAGTTGCGTGAGGGGCGTCGTTGGGATTTTCCCACGACTTAAAAACGACCACTACCTTTTCTCCGTCTTTGTATTCTTTTAAATCCTTTTTTTCAATAAAAAAATCAGTGTAACATCTACTGTTTCTACAATTGACAAAAGCAAAGTCTTTTTGCCTTTCCAATACCCCTACATATTCTCTTTTGGCTCGTTCTACAACTGCTTCCACCTGCGCTTGATAATGGGCGTTTTTTTTATGAATGGAAACCTCTACCAGATCCCCATCCAACGCTCTATTCAAATGTTTTTGAGGGACGATTAATTCCTCTTCATATCCGTTTATATTCACAACCCCTTTGCCGGTTGGTATGATACGTAGGTAAGCTTCTTTTGTGGGTAGTGCTTGTTTATTGTAGCGGTACTTCCCACGCTGTTCCGAACTGATAAGTTGCTTTTTATGAAGAAGGTTGAGTACCCGTATGATGGTATTTCTTCCCTTGGTATCTCGTATTTCAAGTTTAGAGGCTAACTGCTTATAGTTATAAATAGTCTTCGGTGAGTTTTTAAATATCGAGAGTACTTTTGATTCTAATCTTTTGGCTTCCTTCTTTTTATTTGACATTTAGTACGTTACTTACAACAAAGGTACAATAATCATTTACCTCAACTATTGAACACTATTAACATAATTCATAAGGATCTTTTTTTAATTTTTATAAATGCTGTTGATGTATATGTTTTGTTCGTAGTCGTTATAAATTAATTCTACTTTTCTTTCGT
>JALQVM010000030.1 GCA_023263685.1 Flavobacteriaceae bacterium
GAAGTTTGTGACCCTTAACCCGGCAAAACTACTGCACCTCGACGACCGTATGGGAAGCGTAAAGGTTGGGAAAGATGCGGATCTTGTCCTTTGGTCAGACCACCCCCTTTCCATCTATGCAAAAGCTGAAAAAACAGTTATTGAAGGCGTGGTATACTACGATGCTGATAAGGTAGACGACCAACTGCAAGCTATTGAAAAAGAAAAACAACAAATCATAAGCCAAATGCTGATGGCAAAGGACAGTGGAGCACCTACACAAGCCCCACCCCAAGGAGCCAAAAGAGAATTTACTTGTGAAACTTTAGACTAAAAAGACATGAAAAAAATATTCAATATACTCCTCTTATTCGCTGGGCTTGCCGCCACAAGTCAACAGACCCCAGCGGATCCTCAAGAAAAATCAATACTAATCACCAATGCATTCCTCCACATAGGAGACGGAACGACTCTAGAAAATGGAGCGCTAGGTTTTGTTCGTGGAAAAATCACTTATGTAGGTACTGCCCCTAACAACGCGGAATATGACGTCCGCATTGATGCTCAGGGCAAACACCTCTATCCGGGATTCATTGCGATGAATGCTACCCTTGGACTTGCGGAAGTAGATGCCGTTCGTGCCACCCGGGATGACGATGAATTAGGTGATTTTTTACCTCATGTCCGAACCGCCATTGCCTATGATGCAGAATCTAAAATCGTAGAAAGCATGCGTCCAAATGGAGTTCTTTTGGCACAAATTACCCCCCGAGGGGGACAAATTTCTGGAAGCTCATCCGTTATGCAATTGGATGCGTGGAACTGGGAAGATGCGTTGATCAAATCAGACGAGGGAATCCATTTAAATTGGCCCAATCCCTATTCTAGAGGCAGATGGTGGCTGGGGGAAGATCCCGCTTTAAAAGCAAATAAAAACTACCAACCCTCCCTTGAAAAAATCAAATCCTTTTTTGAAAATGCTAAGGTATACAGTCCCTCTCAAGTACCTGTTCACCTCCCTTATCAGGCAATGAAAGGACTTTTCAACGGCACCAAAACCCTCTACATACATGCCGAAGATGAAAAACAAATTGTGGATGGCATTAGCTACCTTAAAGGATTGGGAATTGATAAGCTTGTCCTAGTAGGAGCAAATGAAGCACTTCATCAAATTGAATTCATCAAATCTCACAACATTCCTGTAATTGCTTCAAGACCACACCGCCTTCCAGACAGCGAAGACGAGGACGTCAAAGGATCGTTTAAATTGGCTGCTAAATTAACCGAGGCTGGAATAACCGTAAGTATAGATGTCAGTGGAAGTATGGAAAGAATGTACACGCGTAACCTTCCTTTTTATGCCGGCAGCTTTGCTGCTTATGGAATCGACAAAGAAATGGCTTTGCAAATGATTACTTCCAATGCGGCAAAAATTTTGGGTCTAGATGCTCAACTAGGAACGCTTGAAGTAGGCAAAGATGCTACGCTTTTTTTATCAAAGGGGGATGCCTTGGACATTCGCACCAATCAACTAGAAAAAGCTTGGATAGCAGGACGAGACCTCAGTCTTGAAACACACCAAACTGAACTCTGGAAACGCTATTCTAAAAAATACTCCGGATCCAAATAAAAGCCTTTTCCTTTAAGAGATTAACTTAAAAGGTATTCATAAAAACCAGTATGTTAAGTAGTGTACGGAATGAATTTTAGGACCTTACCCCAACTCATCTATTGGGTACTCTTAGGAGGTATGTTAAATTCTGGGGATGTTTTGGGTCAACTGCAAGAAAAACGCTCTCTTTTTGTAAAAAAAATTGATCAAAAAATTGAGCTTGACGGAGCACTCAATGAAGCGGTATGGGGAGAAGCGGAAGTGGCTACTGATTTTTGGCAAATGTTTCCCACGGACTCGCTTCGGTCTACAAACAAAACCGAAGTTAAGTTGCTCTACGACGACACCCATATTTATGTCGGTGCCTATGCCAAAGGAGTGGATGCCAATTTTATGGTAAGCTCTTTAAAACGAGATTTTAGTGCGCGTTCCAATGACAATGTAACGGTCCTTTTCGACACCTTCAGAGATGGGCAAAATGCCTTTTTATTTGGCGTGAGTGCCTATGGAGTACAACGGGAAGGCTTGGTCTCAGATCGAGGAGTAACCATCAATGGCTTTAGTTTGACTTGGGATATCAAATGGAAAGCAGAGACGGTACGAGGAGAGGACTTTTTTAGTATTGAAATGGCCCTCCCCTTAAATTCTGTAAAATATCCAGAAGGAAGCCAGCGTTGGGGATTTCAAACCTACCGTTATGATATGCAAACAAACGAGAGGAGTTCATGGTCACCGGTGCCTCAAAATCAAATCCCGGTCAATCTTGGATACCTCGGAGAGCTAGTTTTTGAAGCCCCCCTTAGAAAAAACAAAACACCCTTATATGTAATTCCCTACATCAACGGAATCTCATCCAATTCCTTCGATCAATCCCCAAAAACAAACGCGGTCAAGGTAGGAGGTGATATGAAAATTGCTGTTGGCAATGGCTTAAATCTTGATGTGACTCTTAATCCTGATTTCTCTAACGTAGAAGTGGATGACATCATCACAAACCTTACTCGATTTGAAATTTCTCTACCGGAAAAGCGTCAATTTTTTATCGACAACCGAGACTTGTTTGGAAATTTTGGCGGAAGTAGGGAAGCCGTTCCCTTTTTCTCAAGAAGGATAGGTATAGCTCGAGATCTAGAGGGCAATACCATCCAAAACAATATTTTGGGGGGCGTACGGCTAAGCGGTAAACTGGATGAAAATTGGCGCCTAGGGGTACTGAGCATTCAAAACCAAGAGGACCTAAGCAACAACATCGCCTCGAACAACAATGCCATGTTTGCCCTACAACGAAAAATTTTCAATCAATCCCAATTCGGAGCTTTTATCGTAAACCGGGAGACTGTAAAAGACTATGACTTTTTGGAAGAAAAAGATCGCTACAACAGGGTCATTGGTTTAGACTATAATCTGAACTCAGCCAACAACCACTGGGTGGGTAAATTTTATACCCATAAATCCTTTCAGCCGGATGACACTCAAGGCAATCTATCCTCTGGTGCCTCTATAAATTACAATACACGGATCTGGCAATTTTCGTCCAAATGGGTCTATGTAGATCAAGATTTTCGATCGGATTTAGGGTTCATCCCACGCTCTGGGATAATCAAAACGGGGATTTCCGGAACCCGAATTTTTTACCCTAAAAAAGGCCAAATAAATTCTCACAGTATTGAAGTGTCTAATTACAACTGGCAACAAAAAAGCCTCGACTACAAAAAAACGGATCACTTTAAAAGGATAGAATACAATATTGAGTTTAAAAAGCAGGATCAACTCACTTTTTTATTGCGAAATCAATACGTGTATCTGTCGAATGAGTTTGACCCCACCCGCTCTGAAAATGGGATTCCATTGCCTGCCAATGTGGACTATGAATTCAATGAATGGTCTGTAGCATACCAATCCAATGTGGCGCGTTTATTTAATTTTTCCTCACAATTCTCCTACGGATCGTTTTACAACGGTACGCGGTTTTCCTATCAAGGAAATACCCAATTTCGCATACAACCTAAGGTAAGTATGAGTTTGTTATGGGATTACAATCTGGTGCGACTTCCCAATCCGTATCCGTCTGCTAACATTATCTTGATTAGCCCAAAACTCGAATTGACTTTGAATAAAAAACTGTTTTGGTCTACGCTTGTCCAATACAGCAATCAATCTGATACTTTGGGAATAAATTCTCGACTGCAATGGCGCTTTGCTCCACTTTCAGATTTGTATCTGGTGTACAATGACAACTACTACACCCGAGCGTTTGGGCCTGTCTTCCGCTCCATCAACCTCAAGTTTACCTACTGGCTCAGTTTATAAAAAAAGACCCGTAACTACGGGCCTTACTTTTTATCCAAACCAGGAATTGGGTTTAGTTTGCGTTTTGCTTTTTAATTAAATTCAACGCTGAACCTTCTTTAAACCATTCGATTTGTTGCTCGTTATAGGTATGGTTTGCTTTGATGCTATCGGAAGTTCCGTCTGCATGAACAATTTCAATAGTCAAAGGCTTGCCCGCCGCAAACGCAGTTAGATCCACAAAGTTAAAGGTGTCGTCTTCTTGAATCAAATCATAGTCTGCTTCATTGGCAAAGGTAATTCCTAACATTCCTTGTTTCTTCAAGTTTGTTTCGTGAATCCGCGCAAACGATTTAACCAGTACTACTTTAACCCCTAAATGTCTGGGTTCCATGGCAGCGTGTTCTCTGGAGGAACCTTCTCCATAGTTGTGATCTCCCACCACGACTGTTTCAATTCCGGCTGCTTTGTATTGTCTTTGTACGTCGGGTACCCCTCCGTACTCGCCAGTCAATTGGTTTTTAACAAAATTGGTTTTTTGATTGAATGCATTGACCGCACCAATCAGACAGTTGTTGGAGATGTTGTCCAAATGTCCTCTAAAGCGCAACCAAGGGCCAGCCATAGAAATATGATCGGTAGTACATTTGCCATACGCTTTGATTAACAATTTGGCTCCCATCAAATTTTGTCCATCCCAAGGAGCAAAAGGAGTTAACAACTGTAATCGTTCAGAGTCTGGTTTTACAATAACTTCCACTCCTGAGCTGTCCTCAACGGGAGCCAGGTAGCCGTTGTCCTCTACCTCAAATCCTTGAGCAGGAAGTTCCAGTCCTACGGGAGGGTCTAATCGAACTTCTTCACCCGCTTCATTGATTAAACTGTCCGTGATTGGGTTAAAATCCAATCGTCCAGAAATTGCAACTGCTGCTACCATTTCAGGAGAAGCTACAAAGGCGTGGGTATTTGGATTGCCATCCGCTCGTTTAGAAAAATTACGATTAAAAGAGTGAATGATAGAATTCGCCTCTTGTTTATCGGCACCTTCTCTCGCCCATTGTCCGATACACGGACCACAAGCATTGGTAAAAATTTTAGCATTCAGGTCTTCAAAAATCGAAAGCAAACCATCTCGATCTGCAGTATAACGCACCTGCTCTGAACCTGGATTGATTCCAAATTCTGCTTTGGTTTTAAGTTTTTTATCCACGGCTTGTTTAGCAATAGAAGCTGCTCTCGATAAATCTTCGTAAGAAGAGTTGGTACAAGATCCGATCAGCCCCCATTCTACTTGAAGTGGCCATCCGTTCTTTTTTGCTACTTCCTTCATTTCAGCTACAGGAGTGGCCAAATCAGGAGTAAAAGGTCCATTGAGGTGAGGAGTTAAACGGTCCAAGTCAATCTCAATTACTTCATCAAAGTAAAGTTCAGGATTCGCATACACTTCTGGGTCGGCAGTAAGGTGTTCCTTAACCGCGTTTGCTGCATCCGCCACATCGTCTCTTTGGGTTGCTCTGAGGTAACGTTCCATGGACTCGTCATAGCCAAAGGTAGAGGTAGTTGCTCCTACTTCAGCCCCCATATTACATATGGTTCCTTTACCAGTACAAGACATGGACTCAGCCCCATCGCCAAAATATTCGATTATTGCTCCCGTACCTCCCTTTACAGTGAGTATACCCGCAACTTTTAAAATAACGTCTTTCGGAGCCGTCCATCCGTTTAATTTTCCCGTTAATTTTACACCAATCAACTTCGGGAATTTAAGTTCCCAGGCCATGTCGGCCATAACATCTACCGCATCAGCCCCTCCTACTCCGATGGCCACCATTCCTAAACCTCCCGCATTCACGGTATGGGAATCTGTTCCAATCATCATTCCGCCAGGAAAAGCATAGTTTTCAAGAACTACTTGGTGAATGATCCCTGCACCCGGTTTCCAAAATCCAATTCCGTATTTATTGGATACCGATTCTAAAAAGTTAAACACCTCCGCAGAAGTACTGTTTGCCGATTTTAAATCCTTTACGGCTCCCTCTTTTGCTTGTATTAAGTGATCACAGTGAACAGTAGTAGGCACAGCTACTTTATCCTTACCCGATTGCATAAACTGCAATAAGGCCATCTGCGCAGTGGCGTCTTGACAGGCAATTCTGTCGGGTGTAAAGTCTACGTAATCCACTCCTCTTTGAAAAGCCTTTTTATGTTGGGTTTCCCATAAATGCGAATACAATATTTTTTCTGAAGCAGTTAGTGGTTTTCCCGTTAATTTTCGAGCAGCCTCAACACGCTCTGGAAGGCGGTTGTACACTTGCTTGATCATTTCTATATCAAAGGCCATAGTAGTAGTTTTAAATTCAGCACAAAAATAATAAAAACCCCAACTTCTTTAATGTTTTCCCCTCTTTTGTTTTCCTAGTAAATTGATTTTTTTAACTTTGGATAATCGCTTAAAACCCCAATATTTTATCGGCTTTTCTATTGGTGTTCTGCCCAACAAAAAACTATGAAATGCCAAAACAATTCAGATCTTCCTCTCCTATATCCAATTTTTTAGATTTACTGGGAGATAAGTGGTCCCTACTTGTTGTACGTGATTTATTTCTTTACAGAGAAACTTTTTCTCAATTGATCCAAGAAGGTGAAGAAAGAATTTCAACCAATATCCTAACCGACCGGCTTAAGAAACTCAAAAAATACGGAATTATTGACTTTGTAAACGACAGGAACGACCACAAAGTAAAGCACTATTATCTGACGGATAAAGGCATTGACCTCAATGCCGTACTTTTCGAAATGTCTATATGGAGTAAAAAACATCTGGATCGAGAATTTGATGTAATCGCAAAAGATTTTTTTAAACAAACTAAAGATGTTCCTAGAGAATTAGTTATCTCTAGTGTTAGCACCAACTACAAGGAACACAAGGAAAAGTTGTTGGATTACCATTTAAATCCACATACTTTTAAGGTGAGTTTCTAAAGCGCTACATTCAATAGTTGCCCGCTCAACTGAATCAAATTCAATTCTGCCAGTTTGGCTTGGTATTTTGCCGCGGCTCTTTGGAGTTGTGCGTTTCGGAGATTGATTTGTGCTTGTCTAAATTCTATGGCCGTTATCGAACCCAATAGATACTGTGCTTGAGAACGTTCAAAGTTATAAGTTCCCGTTTCCACCTGTTTGCTTTGAATGTCGTAAATTTTAATTGCATTCTCGTAGTTCTGTTGGGCATTTCTCAAATCGCGTTCGAAGGTGAGTTTGGTTTCCTCTTCTTGAATGGTTTGATTTTCAAGCGCAATTTTGGCATTTTTTACTCGAGTAAGGGTACGCCCTCCATCAAATAGATTCCAACTTAAGCTGGCTCCTAAACCAAGGGATCGTGTGGTATTGGAGGTGCCCGGAAAAAACGCGGAAGCTGGGCTTTGATTCAAATTCCATCCGTAAGAACCGACCAAACCTAAGGTAGGCAGATAGCCCGACTGATTGATCTTAACATCGTAGGCATTAATTTGTCTGTTGCTTTGTTGCTGTAAGAGGGTTACGTTAAACTGTTCCGCAGTTTGTAACCATTGCTCAATTTGAATCTCTGAAATAAAATTTAATTGAGTTTCCACGCTTAAGTCCGTTTCTATAGGCTGGTTTAGTATGAGATTTAAATCTCGTTTTGCATTGTCTAACTGCTGATTGGCTTGCAATAGATTGATACTGTCATTGGTCACATCAACCTGTGCATTGAGTACGGCCAATTTATTGAGTTGACCAAAGGAGAAGGCAGATTCGGCTCGTTGTTGACGTTTTTTCGAAACCAGCAAGGTTTCTTTAAGGTTGGCCGTTGTTTCTGTAAGTCGAGCTACCTCAAAGTACACGCTAAACAATTGAAGCAAGGTCTGTTCAATGGTTTCGCGTAATTGTAGTTCACTTAACGCGTATTGTTCTTTTAGTCTTTTGTATGTAAACTTCCGACCCAACCCGTCAAAAAGGGTATAGTTTACATTGAGTCCTGCATTGTACCTTTGAGCTTCTTGGTCGTTTAAATTTGCGTTGGGACGAGGGGATCCATCGTCTAAAAATTGACCTGGAAATTCAATTTCTGAATCGGAGGCTGTGAGATTAGCTCCTCCAGCCAGCGACACGGTGGGCAGGTAGCCCGAATTGAGGACCTCGCTGTTATTTTTATTGATTTCGTTGACGTTTCGCGTCATTTGTATTCCAAAATTTTGCTCCAAAGTCAACCGTAACGCCTCCTCTTTTGAAAGCAGTTGCTGCGCTTGTAGTTGTACAACATTGACGGCTAAAAGAATAAGTATGAATTGAACTTGCTTCATGATTGTTGCGTATTAGGTCCTTCTATTTCATTCATTTTTTGTTCGTCCTTTTGTTCTGTTATGGCGCGTTCTACAGCTTCTTTGGTTGGAAACTCTCCTGAACCGAGCCATTTGAGATACACCTTAATTTGATTGCTATAGGATAAAAATATAGGAAGAACGATCAGGGTCAACAGGGTTGCAAAAGCAATTCCATAAGATACTGAAATCGCCATAGGCTTTAAAAATTGTGCCTGCCTGCTCTTCTCTAACAGGAGCGGTGCCAGTCCTGCAACCGTAGTCACGGAAGTTAAAAAGATAGCTCTAAATCGGGATTTGCCCGCATCAATTAGGGCGCTGTCAAAGGGCATGCCCTGCCTCAAATTGTTGTTAAACTTCCCAATGAGCACCAAACCATCGTTTACCATGATTCCAATCAGGGCGATGATTCCAAGTATGGAAAGGATACTCAGCGGAAAACCGTGAATCCAGTGACCCCAAGCCACTCCAGTAATACTTAAAGGAACTAGTAAAATAAGGAGTACGGGCTGAGAAAAACTTCTAAAGGTGAAGGCAATAGTCATGTAGATCAAAATCAAAATTGGAATACCTGCTCCTGCTAAAGAAGCGGATAATTTAGACGCCTCTCTATTTTGACCTTCATAAGAGGCGCTTATGGTCGGATACTTGGCCTGAATTTTAGGTACAACATTTTGCTGNAAGTCAAGCATGATGTCGGTGGCAGAAGTCTCCAGAGGGTTTTTTATGTCCGCAGAAACTTGAATTTCTCTCCTTCCATCCAAATGATTGATGAGCACCTCTCCTCTTTCTACGGTATAGTCTGCAATTTCTTTGAGAGGAACTCGATCGCCGTTGGGCAAACTTATTTTCATGTCCTCTAATTGGGTAATGGACGAACGGTCTTCTTTTTTGTAGCGTACCCAAACTCTGATCTCGTCCTGGCCGCGTTGAAATCGCTGCGCTTGAACACCAAAAAATCCCGAACGCACTTGGCTGATAATGTATTGTAAATCCAATCCTAAGGCATAGCCGTTTTCTTTCAATTGAATTGTAATTTCTTTGATCCCTGCTGGATCATTATCGCTAACGTCTTTAAGTAAATCATTCGAGAGCAAAACTTGCTTCAGCTCCGTTTTTGCTGCTTTAAGTTCTTCTATATTATTTGAAAGCAAAGAAACCGAGACGGGACTTCCTCCAAAGTTATTCCCTGATCCAAAAACAAGACTTTCAGCTCCAATGATTGGTCCAACCAATTCAGCCAGGCGAGAAGAAACCATATTGGCGCGGATGATGTCTGGACGTTCTTCTCCAGGTAACATATTCAAGGTTAAACTAGCCCTTGAAGAACCGTTCCCAAGTGTTTTTATTCTATTCACGAAAAGCGATTTCCCCGTTCCGGACAAATACTTTTCGTTGAGTTCTTGCTCCACTATTTTGGACTTTTCTTCAATAAAACTGATGATTGAATCCGTAATTTTTTCGTTGGTCCCATTGGGCATAGTCAGGGTAACCTGCACACGGTCACTCGCAATACTGGGAAAGAACGAGGTACGAACTACACCCCCACCAATCGAACCTATCGTCAGAAAAAGAGCGGACAGGAAAAGGGCTAAGGTGAGTAATCTGTTTTCTAAGGTAAATTGAAAGAAAGGAGCATAGAGTCTATCCCGCATAAATTGCATCATACGGTCGCCAAACTGATTTATTTTCCTGAGTTGCGCAAAAGACTTCGCAATAAGGGTCTTGGGTTCTTTTCGTTGTTTTGTCAGTGCTTTTGAATGGGCCAAGTGCGCCGGTAAAATGATAAGCGCTTCAATCAAAGAAACAACCAAGGTTAAAATGACCACTATGGAAACTTCTCCAAAAAATTCTCCAATTCTACTGTCTAGAAAAAGAAATAATGAAAAAGCCAATACGGTAGTGATGATGGCAGAAACAACGGGAGGAATTACTTCCAAAACACCATCAAGTGCTGCCCTGTAGGGGCTTTTCCCTCGTTCGTAATGCTGATAAATATTTTCTGCAATTACGATACCGTCGTCTACTAGTATCCCGATGACGATAATCATTCCGAATAAGGAGAGAATATTTATCGTAACATTAAAAAGAGGTGCAAAAATAAACATCCCCAAAAAGGCTATAGGTAACCCAAAGGCAACCCAAAATGCCAAACGAGTATTTAAAAACAAAGAGAGGAATATGAGAACTAACAACATCCCTTGCAGTGCATTTTCCACCAATAAATTGGTCCGTTGCTTTAAGAGTATAGATTGGTCGTTTAAAATCTCTATCTGCAAGTTTTCACGGCTTGCGTTATAGGTTTCAATGTAGGCCTTAATCTTATCAGCTGTGGAAAGCAAATCCTCTGTATTGGTTGAGCTGATACTCACATTAACTGCTAAATTTCCATTGATGAAGGAGGCATTTGGAGTCTCTGAAAAACGATCACTCACCTCGGCCACATCTCCCAAGTGGATCAGTGTACCGTCGGGCTGAGCGGCAACAATGATTTGATTGAGTTCATCTGCATAGTAAGATTTGTTATTGGCGCGAATCAGAAATTCTTCAGCATCGGTTTTTAAACGACCTCCAGTAACGATGATATTGGCTCTGGCAACAGCTTGAGCCACCGTTGTAAAACTGAGTTTGTACGCCAATAATTTATTTTCTTCTACGGCTATTTCAATCTCCTCTTCCGGATAGCCCGAGATTTCAATTTGAGAAATTCCCTCCATCGCGCGTATGTCATTTTCAACTTGACGGGCAATTTTTTTAAGGGTTAAAAGGGGAATATTGTCTCCACTCAGGGCAAAATTTATAGTGGATCTAATTTGTTCCTGTTTTGAAACTACAAGCGGTTCCATTCCTGTTGGAAAACTGGGAACGCGATCAACTGCATTCTTTACCTGGAGCAACATAAAATCGATGTCTCGCTCTTTTTCAACTTCTACCGTTATGGATCCACTATTTTCTCTGGATACTGAAGTAACGCGTTCCACTCCGGCCAAGCCTTTCAGGTTGTCCTCAATTTTTAACACTACACCCTCTTCAATTTCTTGTGGAGAGGCCCCTGGATAGGTTACAGAAATTTGGACGATATGGGATTCATTTAATGGAAAAAATGAAGATTTAAGTGAACTCATTCCCAAAACTCCAAACAGCAAAAATGCTAATATGACCACATTAACAGCAACATGGTATTTAATAAAATAATTTATGACTAGCTTCATGACTTTGGCTTACTTTTCAGTAGTATAAGGAGTTGCAATGACTTCCATGCCTTGGTAAGCACCTATGATAGGCTGAGCCACTACTACTGTTCCGTCCTCAAGCCCACGGACCACAGCGTTCGAATCCGTAAAATGGGCTACTTCAACTTTTTTAAGAATCAACTTACCGTCTTCAACGATGAACAATTCCTGGTTTCCATTCAGCAAACCTCTGTCCAGTGCCACTACGTCGGTAAAGTCAAGCGCTCCAATCATGGCTTCCATATATACGCCCTCTTTGAGTTCTTTACTGTTTACTCTGATGAATACTTCAACCGTTTGGGTTTCTGAATTTACTTTCGCGTTAATCCTCGAAACGGTTCCTTGGTATTCTTTTTGAGTGTCAATAGACTTTAAGTCAACCACAGCACCCGCCTCAATTTTATCGACATATGATTTGGGGAGTGCCACTTTCAATTCATAATGGTCTGGAGCAATAAAATCTCCCAACTCTTGACCCGGTCGTATCAACGAACCCTCTGTGACATTTGCCGCAACCAATACTCCATCAAACGGAGCTCGAATGGTGTAAAACGTTAAACTTTTTTCAAGATTTTGGAGGGCATAAAAGGACGAAATTATACCTCTACCTGAAATAAACAAACGTACCTCTTCCGTCATTTCGGGAAGGGACGGTGTGGCTTTTTCAACATCAAATTCAGTGAGATAGGTTTTCCAAATTTCATACGCCTGAGGAAAATCCAACTGCAAATCCGGCATGACAGAGGTAATCAGATTGTATAGGGAGGCCCGTTGTGCAATTACGTTTGAAGTAAATTCTGAAGAAGCTATCTGAACGAGTACCTGATTTTTGCTGTACGCCTGTCCCGACTTGAAAAGAGGACGTATCGTCTCCATAAGTCCCTGAACGCGAGAGGTGATTTTGATTCGTTTATACGCTTCTAACAACCCATTGGAAGGGATTTGCACACGATACGATCCGTTTTTAATCGCTAGGGTATAAACGTTTTTCGCTGCTTGTTCTGCCTGTCTTCGAGGAGGAGGGTTACTGCTTGCTATTTTTTTTGAAAGTTGAAATGAAAGTGCGATAACAACAAACCCTAAACTAAATAAGATCCATTTTCTCACTTTTTTTTGTGGAGTAGTATTCGACATTTGTTCAATAAAGTGGTACCAAGACCCATAAAAACCTAAACATTTCTTGACAGTTTGCTATTTTAATTCTCAAGAAATCGTTTGAATGAGACTTTTGTTTAACAATTTTTTTTGCGAAGCTAAGCATAATTTTGACTATACCTAGACCTCCTAATTTTATATTTAGGATAATGATTTAGTGGATTAGATTGAAAAACTGATGAAAAGTTTAAATACAATTTCTCTTTTTAAGTATTTTTAAGTTATGTCTGTACTTAATTCTCTTTGGAATGAAATTGTGGGCTTTTTTGGAATCCGTCAATTTTTTGAAATTTTAACGGCGGGTGCATTTGATAAATTCCTGACTTACGAAGGGGTAGTGGCATTGATCATACCCATTATTCCCCTTTTAATAGTTTTAGAATTGATCTTAGGTTTGGTTTACAAAAAACCCCAAACTAAAGTCTATAAAGTCATTTTTCTGATATACCTCTTCAACCGAATTGTGGGGAGATTTATTGCTCTGAGCGTAGTCGCCTTGTGTATTGGGTTTTTTGAACCCATCGCATTGTTCAAGATAAGCAATACGTGGTATGGGTTTGTATTCGGTTACATCGTGTGGGAATTTGCCCATTTTATATATCACTTTTTAGCCCATAAGGTCCGTTTACTTTGGTGTTTGCATGCAACCCACCATGCGCCAGAGGAGATGAATCTCAGTGTAACTCACGCCCACTTTTTTTTAGAAGCGCCCTATGCTGACCTTATCCGCACCTCGATCTGCATTTTTATAGGGGTACCTCCCGCCCTGTTATTTACCATTATGTTTATTGACGGTACCTATGGAGCGTTTATTCATGTGGGAGAAAATCTGATCAAAGATGCGCGTTTTGGATTTTTAAACAAGTTCATTCTTACTCCTTCTCACCATCGGGTGCATCATGCGAAAAATCCTCTTTATATCGATACCAATTACTGCAACCTTTTAAACTTTTGGGATCGTATTTTTGGTACCTATCAAGAGGAAGATCCCAATCTACATATCCAATACGGTGTAACCCGCCCCATTCGTTCTGGTAATTTTTGGGATGTGTATTTCGGCGAACTTATTAATTTAACAAAGGATGTGATCAAAGCCCCAGGAATAATCAATAAGCTTAAGTACATCTTTTTCCCTCCCGGATGGAGTCATACAGGAGTACAGAAAACCGCGAAAAACATACGTGCCGAATACTTGGCTTCGAAATAAAACTTGTATCTTTATATAGCTAACTTTAAATGTTTACAAGGTTATTGCGACTGAAAATTTAGGCCTTTTTGTTTTTTTAAATAAATGTTTTTTTTCTTTCTTCTAAGCCAATTATTTTCGATCCCTTCACAGGAATGGATTCCTTACTTCGAAGACAAGAAGATTTCAATTTCATATACCTCAAAAGTTTGTCAGGACAACCAAAATGGGTTTGCTTTTGAATATTACGTGATTCAAGTTCAAAACTTGACAGATCAAACCCTTGTTGTGAATTTTAATAAAAGCCCGGAAGAAAACAGTAAAGAAGAAGATCTAACTGCCTTTGTTTTAAAACCAAAGGAGGTCAAAACAGGAAGCTGTGCCTACAACCCCGTAAAATTGAGGATATATAAGGCGGACCGAAGACGAAATAAGACCAATAAGGCCGCTCCTTTTGTCTTATCTAAAATAAGTTCCATTGAGGTCAATTAGTCTTTTACTGATCGTTCTTTTAATGGGAGGGGTCTATGCGCAAGAAGTTCAATTTACGGCCACGATGTCTTCAACTACTTGTAGCGGGACTTTAGTTCAATTTGATGTACTCTATATACCGAGTGAAAATAGTGTAACCGAATTTGATTTTAATGATGGAGCGCTTCCAGCAGGCTGGAGTTCTTCTCCCTATACAGTGGGCCAGCCGTGTAATCCAGCAAAAGGGAATACCCCCACCAATACCAATTATTTTTGGGCCACAACGCTTCAATCTGGGGGGAGCAATAATGGAAAACGTTTTGTTCAAACCCTACCCGTAGATGTGTCTTATGGGGGGAGCCTAGAATTTTTGATTCGCTATGGAGCGGATGATCCAGCCCCTGGATGTGAGGATGGGGAAAAAGAAGATGAAGAAGTTTATCTTCAATATTCTATCAACAATGGATCTACTTGGGTAACCTTTTTTGACAGTTGGGATACAACGGACAATTATCTTGCAGACTGGTATGATTGGTATGCAAATGATATTGAAATCCCGCTAGCTGCCCAAACAAGCGCTACGATTTTTAGATGGTACCAACCTGATAATGATGGGGATAATTGGGACAACTGGGGATTGGAAGATGTAATTGTCAATGCCATCCCACCCCCCGCGGCCTCCTGGGCTTTTGATTTTGGCAATGGGGATAATGGCGCTAGCGCTAGCGCTACATCAACCTTGTCATTTACCAAATTATATCCCCCCTCAAATGCAATAAATAACTTTTCCGTTACAATCTCAACAACTTTGACAAGCGGAAGAGTTGTCGGATTAACAAAAAATATTGCGGTAACGCCGAGTGATACTGTCCCGCCCACGGCCACCCCCCCCGCCAATATTCAGGTGGACAGTGATCCGGGAAGCTGTGACGCAGTGCTCGCTCCTTCTGATGTAGGCAGCCCAACTGTTTTGGATAATTGTGCGATAAATTCTGTAGTCAATGACAACCCCACTTTGACCTTTGTCAATGGTGTAAATCTATTGACATGGACCATAACCGACAGTGCAAGTAATACGACTACAGTAACCCAAACCATAACGGTTAATGACAATGAAGACCCGGTACTAACAATTCCCGCAGATATTCTTTCACCCAATTGTAATGTTGATATAGGAGTAGCAAGCGCGAGAGATAATTGCGGAGGTTTAATACCGACCAATAATGCACCCGCTGTTTTTTCTCTTGGTATTACAGCAGTGGTTTGGCAAGTTTCAGACGCTGCAGGCAATACTGTT
>JALQVM010000031.1:0-4476 GCA_023263685.1 Flavobacteriaceae bacterium
ATTAATCCAGATGTTTTCACGTTTTATAAAGAATTAGAAGAAAACAATACGCGTGAGTGGTTTGAGCCTCAGAAAAGTCGGTTTAAAGGGCTTGAAGCGGAAACGAAACAATTTGCAGAGGAACTTAAAAACGGCTTGAGCGAATCAGATGAAATCGAACGGGTTAAGATTTTTAGAATCTACCGAGACGTTCGTTTTTCCAAAAACAAAACGCCTTATAAAACTCATTTTGGTATTTCTTTTCACCGTAAAAAACCTCAGTTAAGAGGAGGGTATTACCTGCATCTTAGTCCGGGGGATTCATTTATCGCTACTGGGTTTTGGAATCCTGATAAAGAAGACTTGTTCCGAATCAGAAAGGAAATGGAAGTCGATGCTGCTGAGTTTCACGAAGTGATTGCTGATCCTGAGCTGCGTGCTCATTGGGGAGACCTTCAGGGTGAGGAAGTCAAAACCGCTCCCAAAGGGTTTTCTAAAGAGCACCCCGACATTGACCTTATTCGTAAAAAACAATACATTTTCATGAAAAAATTTACGGATAAAGAAGTTTTGTCTGCCTCGTTTCAAACTCAAATTTTAGCCCATTTTAAAGCCATTCGCCCTTTTTTCGATTATATGACCAATGTATTAACCACTGACCTAAACGGAGTTTCTCTCCTTTAATACTTTACCTATGAAATCTTTATTCTCAAAATTATTTTTAGCCCTACTTACTACACTTTTAACAGTAGGTTGTGCTGCACTAAAAACAACCCGAACTTCTTCTTCGAATGCCCTACAAGTCACTATAGATTTGGTCTCCATTGAGGAGGATAAGGTTGAAATTACCCTTGTTCCGCCCCAAATCAAAACGGCTTCTACAGTGTTTTACCTTCCGCAGATTGTTCCAGGAACTTATGAATATTCCAATTTTGGTCGATTTGTAGAAGAGATCCAAGCCTTTGACAACAAAGGAAATCGAATGGAGTTGATCTCGTTAGATGAAAACAGCTGGGAAATTGTAAAACCCAAAAAACTGGCTAAGATCACCTATAAAGTGAACGATACCTTTGACGGACCAGACGGACAAGAAATCTATCCTATGGGAGGAACAGACTTTCAAGAAGGGGAGGTTTACTTGTTGAATTTACATTCCATGATAGGCTATTTTGAAGGGATGAAGGAAAATTCATACAACTTGAGCATTCGTTCTCCAAAAGATTTGAAAAGCTTTACTTCTTTACCCGCGATAAGAACCAGCGACAGCTTGGATGTGTTTCGTGCCGATCGCTATTTTCATATAATTGACAATCCTATACTATACAGCAAGCCTAATGCCGTATCGTTTGATTTAGACGAAATTAAAGTGGGCTTAGCGATTTACTCTCCTTCGGGGGTGCATCAAGCTAAAGACTACCAGCCGGCTATAGAAGAAATGATGAAAGCACAAAAGGCTTTTTTAGGCGATGCAAATGACACGCCCAGTTACGACATTTTATTGCACCTTATGGATATGAGTGCGTTACAGTACTTTGGAGGAATGATGGGAGCACTGGAGCACCATACCTCAACCACCGTGGTGTTTGTGGATGCAATGGGAGCGGGTGAACTCACCCAAAGCTTGGTGGATGTGGTTTCACATGAATTTTTTCATACGCTGACTCCTTTAAATGTACATTCTGAAGAAATACACAATTTTGAATACAACCGACCCTTGATGTCTCAACACCTGTGGATGTATGAGGGGACGACTGAATATTTTGCGAATTTGTTTCAAATCAATCAAGGCCTAATCGATGCGCCAGACTTCTACAACCGAATGATGGGAAAAATTGATTTAGCAAAAAGCTACGACGATACCATGTCCTTTACGGAAATGAGCGCCGGTATCGTAGAGGAACCCTACCAGTCCAACTATGGAAACGTCTATCAAAAAGGAGCCTTGCTCAATATGTGTCTCGATCTATTGATCCGAGAAAAGAGTGGGGGAGCGAAGGGAATTCTTTGGGTAATGAAAAATTTGGCCAAAAAATACGGCAAAGAAAAACCTTTTGATGACGAGGCTTTAATTGCTGAAATTGTAGCGATGACCTATCCTGAAGTGGGAGACTTTTTTGACACCCATGTAACGGGAACCACACCGGTAGACTATGCAACGTATTTCTCCAAAGTAGGGTTGATCGAGGGCGAGGTAGCGTCCCCTTTGCGATCCATTATTTTTGCTGACGCTACCCAATTGTTTTTTAGTCCCCAGCCCAATGAGGAAGGGGTGGTGCAGTTTGTGGTAAACCAACTCAACGCTTCCATCGAAGCCATGGGGATGCAAGTCGGAGATGTGCTTTTGGGTATGGAGGGAGAACGCTTTCCCGAAATCAATCAAGAAAACAGCGGAAAAATAAACACCCTGTTGACACCCACTTTAGGATGGGATGCCGATAAAGTGGTTAGGTTTACTGTAAAGCGTGAGGGAGAAGAGCTTGAGCTGAGTGGAAAAGTAGGAACGCCTACAGCCATTGTAAAAGGACTTGTAGAAGATCCCAATGCGTCTGAGCGTACCGTTGAATTAAGAAAAGCTTGGTTGTATAACTAAGTATTTACCCCACTTTTTTTAGTGGTCCTTCCAGCAATTGAACTTGATCTTTGAGACGGTCGATCACTAGATGCATCATGCGCTTGTTTAAAGAGGAGGATTGTTGTTGGTAAACCTTATATTCTGCTACGGTAAAATGCCCTATCAGCATTCCCTTTACTGAATTGCGAAACTTTTGGTCTTTGATCAAACTACTTTCTATATAGTCCAACTTTTTTTCTACACTCAATTCGTAAAATACCCCTTTACGCTTTTGGATATAATTCTGAAAAACTTCAATAAGTAAGGGATTTTGCAGTTTTAAAATAGGGCGAAGTGTTTCGTTTTGAAAACGTTCTTCAATTCCCATGTTTTCAAACGTTTGTGTTTTTTTGATCTCTGGGCGGATACGAAGCAAATCGTTAGGACGGTCGTTCATGGCTATTCTTTTAACTAAAATTACAGCCTTTTTACTCAAACCCTAAGAAGCCCCTTTTGGATTTATTGACAGGTTTGTTAACAGTATTTTATATGATTTCCTCTTTGAATTTTAATATAGATTATGAAAAAGGGTAAGTTCCCAATTACAGCTTTTTTTTAATCAACATTCATTTTTTGCTTCTTTTTTAAGGGTATGTTTGATTTTAAGTAGAGCTAAATTAAGCTCAATGGTGGTCTCGCTGGAAGTGTCTTTGGCAAACTCCTTGTTCAGGATTTCTCCGATAAGCGTACTGCTTTTTTTAATAACCTCTGTTGTTTGGCTTTGTTTGTTTCAAGAGCAAGTGACTTGGCTACGTATATTATTTACTATAATTTATGTTATGTAAAATAGAATTATTGAGAATTGTTCAAGCCTTTTATTGTATTTTAGTAGTATAAATTTAAGCCTACACCCTAATGAAAGCATTAAAAGTAAGTATTGTTGTTTTGGTAAGCCTGGTTGTATTACTGGGTCTTTACTTTGCCTATGGTTTGTACATCAACCCTAAAAGCCCTAAAGATGTTGTAGAATACAGCAGTGGTAATAAAGAAATCAGCATTCGCTATTACCGCCCCTTTAAAAAAGATCGTCTAATTTTTGGTAAGGCGGCTGAAGGTGCCTTAGTTCCCTATGGAATTTATTGGCGTTTAGGTGCCAATCTCACCACGAAATTGACTACCAATCAAGACTTGGATTTTGCAGGGCGCATTTTACCTAAAGGAACCTATGGCCTTTATGCCTATCCCTATGCGGAAAATTGGGTCATTTATGTGCATCAAAATTCAGGGGGATTGAGCTTTTCAGAGCCCGACCCTAGCGGTATAGTGATGAAAGTCAATGTTCCAGTTCAAAGCATGGAGGAGCCGCTAGAACAATTAACCCTTGATTTTGTGGATAGCTCCTTGCGCATTCGTTGGGACAAAACCAAAGTGGTAATTCCTATCCATTGATGCGAAGCTTCTTTACTCAATTATTGAATCTGTTCAAAATTACCTTGGCCCTTGTTTTTATTGGGGGTCTGACTTATTATATCATTGATAAAATACAAGAAAAAAACAACCTCATGGACATTGAGGAATACAGTCCCAAGTCCACGCTGGTAGTCAAAGAAACCCCTTTAAAACGATCCAAATATCCTTTTGTCGACGTTCATAACCACCAATTTGATATGCCGGTCAAAAATCTCGCTAAGCTGGTAAACGAAATGGACAGCCTTAATATGGGTTTTATGATCAACCTCAGTGGGTTTAGGGGGCTATACCTAAGCAAATCATTAGAAAACATCCGTGCCAATGCCCCTCTTCGCTTCGGATTGTTTTTAAATATCGATTTTGAAACAATGAATATTTGCATGGTAGATATGTTGGAAAAGATTATGACATCCTCTTCTGACCAAATATCAAAATCACTTAGTTCACAAATTTTGAACCAATTGCATGAAACAAAG
>JALQVM010000031.1:4486-15341 GCA_023263685.1 Flavobacteriaceae bacterium
TAACCGATACAGAGTCTGCAGGCAATCGCATTGCCATAAACGATCCCCGCCTGGATCCTATTTGGGAGGCGTGTGGTAAAAATAAGATGCCTGTACTGATTCATTCTGGAGAACCATCCTCCTTTTGGGAGCCGAAAGACCGGTACAATGAGCGTTGGTTAGAATTGAGACAAAAACCCGGCAGGTACCGCGATCCAGCTACAAACCCTACTTTTGAGGAAGTCCTGGCAGAGCAACACGCTATTTTTAATAAACATCCCAATACCATTTTTATCAATGCGCACCTAGGCTGGATGGGCAACAATTTGGACCGACTTGGTCAACATTTGGATACCTACCCCAATGTCATGACCGAAATTGGAGCCGTATTAGCGGAATTGGGACGCCAACCCAAGCGGGCTCGGCAGTTTTTTATAGACTACCAAGATCGAATCTTATTTGGAAAAGACAGTTATAAGGTAAGCGAATACTACACCTATTTTCGGGTTTTAGAAACGGATGATGAGTATTTTGATTATTACCGCAAACGCCATGCACATTGGAAAATGTATGGACTGGCCCTCCCCGATTCCGTTTTGCAAAAACTGTATTATAAAAATGCGTTGGATTTATTCCCAACGATAGACCCTTCATTATTTAAAAACTAACATATGATACTTGTGACTACCCCTACTGTGCCCAACAAAGAAATTATCGAAACCCTAGGGATTGCTCGTGGAAGCACAGTCAGAGCGCGAAATGTCGGACAAGACATTTTTGCGGGCTTAAAAAACATCATTGGAGGCGAAATCAGTGAATACACCAAACTCCAGGCCCAATCCAGAGAGCAGGCACTTCAACGCATGCAAGAAGATGCTGAAAAATTAGGAGCTAATGCCATTGTCAACGTTCGGCTTACGACCTCCATGGTCATGCAGGGCTGTTCGGAAATATTAGCTTATGGCACTGCTGTAATTATAAAGGAATGATTGAGTTACTTCTTTTGGGGGTTGCCTTAGCCCTGGCCATTTTCCTTTTAATTCAAAAAATTGAAAACGAGAAAAAGGAAGATTTTGAGGATCGAGAAAATTAATTTTTGATCCCTAAAAAAACATTTACTCCCTTAGGGATAGGATTTCCCGAACTGCGCCTAAAGCTTACCACCTGTCCGGTATGATAGAGGGCATCCGCAATAGGACCGTTTATCAAATTCCAAAGGGGAAACTTAGACTGCTCCCCTTCTCTATCAAAAATGATTTGCAACTCTTGCAGTGCTTCATCCTTGGTGTCTAAAAACAGCATACTGGCTTTTTGCAACTGATGTAAGGTAGCGGTTCTTAGTGTACTAAAGTCTTCGGGCGCAGGAGGTTCAGGACGCATAGAAGGTTGGTTTTGCGCTGCGTTTAGGATGGTTTTGCTTAAACTATAGATGTGCTGGAGGGTGCCTAAGGTGCTCTGAGCTTCAACCGTAGGGCGGTATACCAAATCGGTAGGCCTCAGTCCTTCAGTAGCCCAATAATAACGAAATCCGAGTCCTTGAATCATTCTGCTGATTGAATTAGTCGCGGTAAATTCTTTTGGGGCTTCTGGGAGGGATGAAAACGGAAGATCTTGCGCCATGGTTTGAAAGGAGAAAATAATGATTAGAAAGAAAAAACGAGAGATACACATAGGTGTTAAATTACTATTTTAGCGACAATTACCAATTTCTTATGTCTAAAAAATTGAACAGTCTGGAAGATCTTGCCAAGATCACATTTGATAATTTGGCTCCAGACCCCGACCCTATTCCCGATTCAGAGCCTGAATTTCATGCCCAAGCGCTAGAGGCACATTTTAGCAATAAAGGTCGAGCCGGAAAAACAGTCACCCTCATTAAAGGATTTGAAGGCAGTGCGGAAGAATTAAAAACCTTAGCCAAACAACTCAAGCAAGCTGTAGGGGTTGGAGGAAGTATCAAAGAGGGGGACATTATCATCCAAGGGAATTACCGTGAACAGCTGATCCAAATCCTTACGGAAATGGGGCATCGGGTCAAGCGAATCGGAGGCTGATACGGCTCAACCCCATTGTATGGGGGACTTTCCTATACTTCTTAAGTAGGTATTACATTGGCTAAAATGACGGTTGCCAAACCAATAGCCTCTGTTAGCACTTAAGGGCGAAGGATGGCCGCAGGTAAGTACACAGTGCTTTTCAGTATCAATTAATTTAATTTTTTGTTTAGCAAACCCACCCCAAAACATAAAAACCAACCCCTGGGTCTCTTGGGAGAGTTTTTTTATAACGGCATCGGTAAACTGCTCCCAACCCTTTTTTTGATGGCTTCCCGCCTGATGGGCTTGTACCGTCAGGGTTGCATTGAGTAAAAAAACACCTTGCTGAGCCCAAGCTTCTAGTGTTCCGCTCTGGGGTGCCGGCAAACCGAGGTCTGCTTCTAGTTCTTTAAAAATATTTTGTAAGGATGGTGGATGCGGCACTCCTTCAGGTACGGAAAAACAAAGTCCGTGTGCCTGCCCTGGACCGTGGTAAGGGTCTTGCCCTAGAAGAACTACTTTTACCTGATCAAAAGGACAGCGGTCAAAAGCATTAAAAATCAAGGGGCCTGGAGGATAGCAGCGGGAGTTTTGATAGGCTGTTTTTACAAAAGTAATTAAGTGTTGAAAATAGGGGCTATTGAATTCTGACTGCAAGGCCTTTTCCCAGCTCGGATGTATTTGTACCTGCATGATTTTATTACTTTTGCAAGGCTAAGTTAAGAAAAAACCATGGTGAGCATTCCCGATAAAACGCTGGAAGATCTAGAGTATAGTGAAGTGCTTCGGCAATGTGCCGCTTTTGCAATTACTCCGCTGGGAAAAGAAGTTGTGTTGGGGCTTAAGCCTCAAACGGAAATCGAAGTCGTTCAAAATAGGTTGCAGATGACTTCCGAATATTGCGCCTCTTTCGATAACGAAAATCGCATTCCAAACCATGGCTTTGATGATTGCGCTCCCTCTTTTCAGTTGCTAAAAATAGAAAATAGCGTGTTGGAATTGGAAGCTTTTCGAAATTTAGCACGCAATACTGAAACTGCGAATGCCTTAGTTCGTTTTTTGGATAAGTTTAAAACCTATTACCCCAGTTTAAGTTGTTTAGCCGAAACTTTACAAGAAGAAAAACTGATCAAACCTACGGTTGATGGTGTAATCGATCGTTTTGGAGAAGTGCGTAACGACGCTTCCGAAGCTCTTTTTAGCATCAGAAAGCAGATGCAACAATTGAGAGGTAAAATCAGCAGTAGTTTTAATAAAGCCTTGAGCCAGTTCAGCAATGCAGATTATTTGGACGACATTCGCGAGTCTGTCATTGAGAACCGGCGCGTATTGGCTGTTAAAGCCATGCACCGTCGTAAGGTAAAGGGGGCCATTATGGGAAGCTCCAAAACAGGAAGCATCGTTTTTATTGAACCTGAAGTAACCCATGCCCAGACCCGTGAATTGCAAAATTTGGAATTTGAGGAAGGAGAAGAAATCAAAAAAATATTGAGTCAACTCACCGATTTCTTTAGGCCCTACCTCCCCTACCTTCAATTGCAACACACTTTTTTATTGGAATTGGATGTAATTCACGCCAAGGCGAAATACGCCCAAGAAATTGGAGGATTGCTTCCGTACATTGCCCAAGAAGAAAGAGAAATCAGCTACCTCCAAGCCTATCACCCCTTGTTGTTGCAAGCACATAAACTCGAAAATAAACACACCTATCCTCAAGATCTTCATTTAGACCCTGACAACCGGATCATTGTGATCTCTGGACCGAATGCGGGCGGAAAGAGCATCACTCTAAAAACTGTAGGACTCTTGCAATTGATGCTGCAAACGGGTATGTTGATCCCCGTACACGAACGGTCTAAAGCCGTGCTTTTTGAGCAAATTTTAACCGATATCGGGGACAATCAGTCCATAGAGAACCACTTGAGTACGTATTCCTACCGACTCAAAAACATGAAGTATTTTTTAAAAAAATGCAATTCCAACACCCTTTTTCTTATCGATGAATTCGGTACGGGTTCAGACCCTGAGTTGGGAGGCGCTTTAGCCGAAGTCATGTTAGAAGATTTTTATGAGCGCCATGCGTTTGGGTTGATTACCACCCATTATTCCAATTTAAAAGCGTTAGCAAATGAACTGCCTGCAATGGTAAATGCCAATATGCAATTTGACAACAAAACCCTAGAGCCTGTATTTAAGTTGGTTATGGGAGAAGCGGGAAGTTCATTCACCTTTGAGGTGGCCCAAAAAAACGGGTTACCCTTTAATTTAATCAATCGGGCGAAAAAGAAGATCGAAAAGAGTAAAGTGCGCTTTGATGCGACTATTGCTAAGCTTCAAAAGGAACGTTCCGCCATGATGAAAACGGGAAAATCATTAAAAGAAAAGGAAGACAAGGTCAAGAGCGAATCCGATAAAATGCAAACCATGAATGCGAAGCTCAAAGCCAAATTGATTAGTTATCAAGAACTTTTTGATCACAACCAACGCATGATCGTATTGGGCAATAAGGTAAATGAACTTGCCGAGCGCTATTTTTCAAACAACAAAAAGCGCCCTTTAATTGCGGAATTGCTTCGTGTAGTGGAAACAGAAAACGCCAAACGCAAGCGTAAAACTGCGGCGGTAGCCAAAAAAGAACGAGAGCAAAAGAAAGTACTGGACGAGCAGCTTAAAAAAGAGTTGGTTCAGGTGCGAAAAGAAAAGAAAAAACAACAAAAAGAAGCCAAAGTACTACCCCAAGAAAAGCCCAAACTGGCTGTTGGGGATCAAGTCCGGCTTTTTGACGGTCGTTCTGTGGGCAGTATTGATGCTATTGAAAAAAATAAGGCCATCGTCAATTACGGTGCCTTTACTACCCAAGTCAATCTTGAGCTTCTCGAGTTGGTCAAACCCGCAAAAAAGGCAAAATGAAACCGCTGATCGTTTTTTACGATGGCTATTGCCTTTTTTGTAATTTTTGGATCCGCTTCTTGTGCCGTTGGGACACTAAAGACCGTTTGCGCTTTGCTCACCTGACGAGTACTTGGGCTACTGAAATGGCTTATTCTGCCAACGTTGATCTCTCTAGGGAAGATTCAGTACTGGTTTGGGATCAGCAAAATAAACCTCTTACGGCTTCAGCAGGAGTCTTTAAAATTATCAGTACACTAGGTGGTGTGTGGAGGCTGTTGTTAATTTTTACCCTATTGCCTGACTTCCTTTTGAATTGGATTTACCGAGGTGTTGCCCAAAGACGCTACCGTTGGTTTGGAAAATTAGAACATTGTCCCCTACCCAAAGTTGAGTATCAACACAAATTTTTATAAATTAACTTTTATGAATTTCTAAAAACACCCCAAATGAAAGAGTTTAAAAAATTTATTAGCCGCGGAAACGTCGTTGACTTAGCCGTGGGTCTTATTTTGGCTACCTATTTTGGTGCCATCGTCAAATCGTTAGTAAACGATGTTATCATGCCCCCCGTAGGTTTACTATTGGGCGGAATTGATTTTTCTGAATTTAAAGTTGTGATTAAAGAGGCACAACCAGAGGCTGCTGAAGTTGCTATCAATTACGGTATTTTTATCAATACGATCCTTACGTTTTTGATCGTGGGCTTTGCTATTTTTATTTTGGTAAAAATGTACAATAAAACCAAAGAACGCTTACTCAAGGAAGAAGAAGCTCAAGCAGCACCAGCTACGCCATCTAAGGAAGAAGTATTGCTGACTGAAATTCGAGATTTACTTAAAAAATAAGTTAGTTCAATTTTCCGATTGTTTTTCCAACGATCATGGATACGGCTGCATCTCCAGTCACATTGACTATGGTACGGCACATGTCCAAGGGGCGATCAATTGCAAAAATCAAGGCCAATCCCGCCTCAGGGATGCCCGCTTGCGCCAGCACAATAACCAACATTACGATGCCTGCGCTTGGTACAGCGGCCGTTCCAATGGAGGCCAACGTAGCGGTAAACACTATGCCCAGTTGGGCAGCAAGACTCAGTTCTAAACCAAAGGCCTGTGCGATGAATACTGCAGCTACCCCTTGATAGACGGAAGTACCATCCATATTGATGGTTGCTCCTATGGGGAGAACAAAACTAGCGACTTCCTCATCAACGCCCAGATTTTCTTCTACACACTCCATGGTCACAGGAAGAGTTGCCGCACTGGAACTGGTTGAAAATGCCAAAAGTTGTGCAGGTGCAATTCCCTTCATAAAAAAGTCAGCTTTCTTTTTGGCAAACACACGGACGATCACTATATAGACTACGATCATTGCAGCCAGTCCCAGTAATAAGGTGATCGCATAGAGCGCTAATGCCTGAAATAACTCCAAACTAGGGGCCTCAACCACCAAGGCGGCTAACAGAGCAAAAACTCCATAAGGCGCCGCAAGCATTATCAGGTCTATAAGTTTGAGGATAATGGTATTAAATGAATCAAAGAAATCTTTCACTGCTTTGGTTTTATTTTGAGGAAGCAAGATCATTCCAATCCCAAAAAATAAAGCGAAAAAGATGACTTGAAGCATGTTACGGTTGTTGGAAGATGCCAAAAAGATGTTGGAAGGAACTATTTCAATAAGGGCATTTAAAGGTCCTGCTTCTTTTTGTTTGGCAGCAGCAGCTTGCTTTTCTTGGGTGTTTGTAGCATAGGCTTCCACAAGTTCGTTTCTGGTCTCTACACTGATGGATTTACCGGGTTGAATCACATTGACCAGGATCAACCCAATGGTTACAGCGGTCAAGGTGGTAATCAAGTAGGTTAGTATGGTTCGCCCTCCCATTTGAGAGAGTTTTGAAATGTCCTTTAGATCGGAAACCCCTTTGATTAAAGAAGCCAAGATCAAAGGCACCGCGATCAACTTAAGTAAATTGATGAAGATTGTTCCAAAGGGCTTGATGTAATCTTTGATAAAATCCGAGCCGTTGGGAACAAAAGACAAGAGGATTCCAAAAAGAATACCCAAAGCCATCCCGATAAGTATTTTCCAGTGTAAAGCGAGTTTTTTCATTGTAAAAAAAGGGTGATTAAATTCTATTGGTAGGTTTTAGTAGTTTAAAATCAGCTAAAACAAGAGCTGCCATGGCTTCTACTATAGGAACGGCTCTTGGAACAACACAAGGGTCGTGTCTTCCTTTGCCCTGCATGGCAACGGTATCTCCCTTGGAAGTAATGGTTTCTTGGCTTTGCATGATCGTGGCTACGGGTTTAAAGGCAACTCGAAAGTAAATGTCCATGCCGTTGGAAATTCCGCCTTGAATCCCTCCCGATCGGTTGGTTTTTGTACTACCGTCTGTATTGAACAGATCGTTATGCGAACTCCCTTTCATAGTAGTTCCTTCAAAACCACTACCGTATTCAAATCCCTTAACCGCATTTATGGAGAGCATAGCCTTTCCGAGCTCTGCATGAAGTTTATCAAAAACAGGCTCACCAAGTCCGACCGCTACATTTTTGATTACACAAGTTACGATACCTCCAACGGTATCGCCTTCTTTGCGTATTTGTTTGATGTAAGCTTCCATTTCAGCCGCTTTAGTCTGATCGGGGCAACGTACGGGATTGCTTTCAATCTGGGACAAGTCAACAGTAGAGGGATCCGCATTAAATGAAATAGTGCCGACGGCAGAGACATAAGCGTGGATCTGTACCGGGTTTAAAAACTGTTTTGCGATGGCTCCCGCCACTACCCTACTTGCTGTTTCTCGTGCAGAACTGCGTCCCCCACCACGGTAGTCGCGGATACCGTATTTTTCATCGTATACATAGTCGGCATGAGAAGGACGGTAGCTGTCTTTGATGTGGGAATAGTCTTTTGATTTTTGGTTGGTGTTGTGAATGGCAAAACCAATAGGCGTTCCTGTTGTTTTTCCCTCAAAAATACCGGAGAAAAATTCAACCTCATCCGGTTCTTTTCGTTGGGTTACAATGGCAGATTGTCCAGGTTTGCGACGGTCTAAATCGTGTTGAATGGCCTTTAAATCCAATTCAATTCCTGCTGGACAACCGTCAATTACGCCCCCGATGGCTTTTCCATGTGACTCTCCAAATGTGCTTAGTTTAAAAATGGTACCGTAAGTGTTCCCAGCCATAGTTGAAAATTAATACGTCAAAGATAAAGTTTTGGATTGACTTTTAAGTGTTCTCTAGGTGAGAAGCGCCTCGTGGAGAATAGCGATGGGGTGTTGGCTGTTTCGTCCCGTTCCATCGTAGATTTGATGCCGACAGCTGGTACCGTTTGCAGCGATTATAGTGCTTGCTGCTGCTTTACGAACCGCAGGAAACAAACGTTCCTCCCCTATTTTCATACTCACCTCATAATGCTCTTTTTCATACCCAAAGGACCCCGCCATCCCACAGCATCCAGTATTTAAGAGGCTTACGCTGTAGTTTTTGGGTAAATTAAGCATCTGAAACGTATGATACGGTTTGCCTAACGCTTTTTGGTAGCAGTGGGCATGAATTTTAATCTCTTTTGTGTCTTCATGGAATTGAGTTGATTGGATGTTACCGTTTTCAATCTCTCGCGCAATAAAAGATTCAAAAAGCAAGGTGTTTTCTGCTAATTTTTTCGCTTTATCCGGTTCCGAGCAAAGCTTAGGATATTCGTCTTGAAAGGTATAAATAGCGGAAGGTTCAATACCGATTAGTGGAGTTTCCTCGGTAATACATGGGGCGTAAAGTGCTACATTGCGATCGGCGCATTTTTTGGCTTGAGTTAAAAATCCCTTAGAAATATAGGTGCGTCCGCTGGCTGTGGGCGCTATGAGTTTGACTTCATATCCCAAACGCTCTAACACCGCAACAGCCGCCATGCCTATATGAGTTTCGTTGTAGTTGGAAAATTCATCTAAATATAAATAAACACTTTTAATTTTATTGGTTAATATATTTTTATTCAATGACTTATATAAATCTCTATTTAACTTTGGTAGCCTTCTTTTCGTGCTGATTCCTAGCGCTGAGGTCAGCACTTTTTGGGTTCCCTTTGTTCTAAAAAGAAGATTTTGTATTCCTCTAAAGGGCTGGGCGAGTTTATTTAATTTACCATAATGGGCAAAGAGTTGATCGCGAAGCCTGCTTCCGTTTGCTTTTTGATACTGAAAGAGAAATTCGGCTTTGTAAGTAGCGATATCCACACTACTCGGACATTCGGTAGCGCAGGCCTTACAACTTAAACACAAGTCAAAAACAGCCTTAAGTGCTTGATTGTCGAATGCGTTGGGAACTTTGTTTCCATTCAGTACTTCTCTGAGTACGTTTGCTCTCCCTCGGGTACTGTCTTTTTCGTCTAAAGTAGCACGGTAGCTCGGACACATTGCGCCTGAAGGTAAGGTAGAACGACATTTTCCCGCTCCATTACATTTTTCTGCCGCTCTCAAAAGTCCTTGATCTGCTGAAAAGTCAAAAGCGGTTTCAAATGAGGGTGTTTTTTTTATTTCCGTCCTAAGGTTTTTATCCATAGGCAGGGAATCGACTATTTTCCCTGGGTTAAACAAATAAGTGGGGTCAAATACTTTTTTGATTTCTTTAAAGAGCTGGTAGTTTTCCTCACCCACCACGATGGGAATAAATTCCGACCTTACTATACCGTCTCCATGCTCGCCACTCAAGGATCCTTTGTACTTTTTAACCAAACGGGCCACAGCCAAGGTAATTGCTCTAAAATCTTGAACTCCTTTGGGGGTCTTGAGATTTAATATGGGTCTTAAGTGCAATTCACCAGCTCCTGCATGGGCATAATAGACCACTTCCTGCTTAAATTCCGACATCAGCTGCTGAAATTCATCAATATATTCTGCTAAGTGCTCTAGCGGTACTGCTGTATCTTCAATACATGCGACAGCCTTATGGTCTCCAACCAGATTTCCGAGCAAGCCCAGTCCGGCATGTCGGAGTTCATTCGCTTTATCGATGGCGTCCCCTCTAAGCGGTACTGCGGCATAGCTCAATTGACCTTCAGTAACCGTTTGTACTAATTTTTCAAGTTGTACCTCAAGACTTTGGGCATCCTCATCTCTGAGTTCTAGCAGTAAAATTGCTTTGGGATCTCCCTGAATAAAATGACGGTGTTCTTGATATCCCGCATGATTTTTAGTGCAGTCCAAGATGGTTTTATCCATTAATTCACACGTGTACAAACGGTGCTTCATAAGGGGAACTACCGCTTGCATGGCCTTGCTGATACTTTCAAAATGAAGCGCCAAAATCACGGCATTTTTAGGTGGTAGGGGTGCAAGCTTAAGAGTAATAGCTGTAGTAAAAGCTAGGGTACCTTCGCTTCCGGCTAGTAATTTTGAAAGGTTAAAGAGGGGACCCTCAGGGGTAAAGGGTTGCTGTCGGAGCAAGGCATCTACAGCATAGCCTGTATTTCTTCTGTGGACACTTGCGAGGGGAAACTCATCTTCAATTTTTTGCTTTACCTCTTTTTGAGAAAGGGTGTCTTGGAAATACCGATAAATAGCTCCTTCGAGGGTTTGTTGCTTTATTTTTGCTAAAAATTCATCTTGATCCAAGTCTTTAAAAACAGCTTTCGATCCGTCTGACAAGAGCGTTTCGAGTTTTAGAACTTGGTCTCTGCTTACTCCATACCGAATGGAGGTCGTCCCCGAAGAGTTGTTTCCAATCATTCCCCCGAGCATACAATAGGCCGAGGTGGACGTATTGGGCCCAAAAAACAAACCGTAGGGTTTTAGGTAGTCATTCAGTGCATCTCGATTTACCCCTGGCTGAACGCGAACCGTTTGTTGTTCTACATTCAATTCTAAAATTTCAGTAAAATGTTTGGATGCATCCACTACTATTCCATCCCCTACGCATTGACCCGCCAAGGAAGTTCCAGCCGTTCGT
>JALQVM010000032.1 GCA_023263685.1 Flavobacteriaceae bacterium
AGTGAAAATTTATACCAAGGGACCCTTCAGTTGCCTGGAAATTTCCCAAAACCCAATTACGATCTCAAAACCAACCTAATTTCTTTTACTAAAGACTTTACCCTAAAATACCCCAATGCAAATGCAAGTTTAATTATCGAAAATGGATTTAGCGATCAGGGGATGCTACTTATTAATGGTAAATTCATTGATTCCCAGGTCATAAATTCCAGTGAAGGGTATACTCAAACCCTCCCAGCTGATTTATTAAACGAGGGATCCAATACCATAAGCTTGCTCGCCATCTTTCATTCCCCGCTTTGGAGTTTTAACGGCGACATCTACATAGAAAATGGTTTGGAGCGAATCTACCTCAATGGAGATTGGGATTATACCGAACATAAAAATTTAGAAAACAACTTTCAAAGAAGACCCACACAAGGACTTGATGTATTGTCTTTTATCGATTTTGATTTAAAGCAATACACTTCAAAATCATCAATAGATAGCGACTGGTCGAAAACCGATTTTCCCGTTGCTATAGAATCGCTTTACAATAACAAAAATCTCAATGGAACGTTTTGTTTTAGAAAAACAATCACGTTTAATGAACAACCAACGGAAGATTATTTTTTAAGCATCAGTGAAGGGATAGACGATTACGACCGATTTTATGTTAATGGAATGTTAGTGGGATCCACAGATTGTTTTTCTTGCAGACGTCACTATAGGATTCCTAAAGAATACCTTCAAAAAGAAAATCTATTTACTTTTTTTGTGGTGGATAAGGACGGTCCAGGGGGGATTTCTGGTCCGGTTTTTCTGAACAATAAAGAGCGATCGATTGATATTTCCAATCAATGGTCCTTTACAAAGCTTCAAGAAATGCAAATGCTGGTAACCCTAAAAAATACGAACGATGAAAATTCATTTTTTACTAAATCCGATGTTAAGTTTTACGATTTAACTGGAAACGAATTAAGTTTTGACAATTTATTGGTCAAGGACACTGAGGGTGTTGCTTTTGGTGGCATACTTTTACTGACTGTAGTTGCAATTGCAGGTATTTTCATTTTTCTCTATTATAAACCTCTAAGAAAAGAAAAACCCCAACAGGAACAAAAGAGCAAAGACGCCGACAATCAAAAATTCATCTTCATCCGAGCAGATAGAGCAGACCATAAAGTTTATTTTTCAGACATTTTATCCGTTGAGGGAAAAAAAGACTATGTAAAGCTAAAGTTAGAATCGAAATCGTATCTCATTCGAAAAAATTTAAAAACTTTTTTGAAGGATTTGCCTGAAGCTCAATTTGTAAGAATCAGCAAATCGGTTGCCATTAACCTTGAAAAAATTTCAAAAATTGAAAAAAACATCATCTACCTGAATTCGGATACCTACCACATCATCAGTAAAAGTTATATCAAAGACATCAACGAGCTTTTGATCAATAAATAAATAAGAAGTTTACTAACTTACCTACACAAAACGCATGGTTTTGTATACATATTTCCCTTAGATGGTATTTTTAAGTTTTTGTAAATTCCCTAATTTTAGTAATATTATTACAAGGAAGTAGTGCCCTTTGGTAACTAAACTTTATGAAACTAATTATTTACTCATTTGAAACCCAATTTTAAATCCACAGTACGTATTTTGACTTTCCTCTTCCTCACTTCTAAAGGTATGGCTCAGGAAAATTATATCGAGCAAATCAAAGGAAACGACTACAAACTCCCGATGCAATATATACCTTCCGGTAGCTTTACCATGGGAAGTGCCAAATCGGAAGAAGGTCATTTTGGCGATGAAGGTCCACAACACCTAGTAAGTGTAGATGGGTTTTGGATGGGGCAATATGAAATCACTTGGGATTTGTACAATCTTTTTGTAAGTCGAGAGTTAGATGGAAATCAAATTTCCAACAAGCAAAACGCAGAGGTAGCTTTGGATGTTGATGCCGTTTCAGGGGCTACCACTCCCTATGTGGAAATGAGTTTTGGAATGGGGATCGACAATTATCCTGCAATCTGTATGACTCAGTTGGCAGCTGTTAAATTCTGCGAATGGTTGTCTGCAATGACGGGTCGGTTTTATCGATTGCCTACGGAAGCAGAATGGGAATATGCCTGTCGAGCAGGTACTGAAACTGCCTACAGCTTTGAGGACGACAGCACTCAATTGGCAGAATACGCATGGTATGCCGAAAACAGTAATGACAAATACCAAGAAGTAGGAAGTAAAAAAGCCAACCCTTGGGGTCTCTACGATATGCACGGAAATGTGGCGGAATGGACTTTGGATCAATACATACCCACCGTCTACGGCCAACGTATCTCAGGCGTAGCTAACCCATGGGTAGAAGGCGATAAGGTATATCCGAAAACGGTTCGTGGGGGTTCTTGGATGGACGCTCCCAATCGATTGCGCTCTGCCTCAAGGCGGCCTTCCTCAAAAAAATGGAAAAGACGCGATCCTCAAATTCCCAAAAGCAAATGGTGGCATACGGATGCACCCTTTGTTGGATTTAGGGTAGTACGTCCACTCAAAACCCCAACGACAGAAGAACAGAAAAAATATTGGAACTACGAATTAACACAATAAACTAGAAATCATGAAAAACAAAAAAAACGAATCAAGACGTGAATTTGTTCAAAAAACAGCCCTAGCAGCCAGTGCTTTGCTGACGGTACCCATGGGGGTAGAGGGAATGGCTCGCGTGCACGGCGAACAAAAATTAAAATTAGCTTTAGTGGGCTGTGGAGGAAGAGGATCTGGTGCCGCTGTACAAGCGCTTACTGCAGATGAAAATGTCGAGCTTGTAGCCATGGCGGATGCTTTTGCCGATCGAATAGAGCGCAGCTTAAAAGGGATTCAAGAGCATTTTGATGGAGAGAAAAAAATTGAGGTCAAGGAAAAGCATCGCTTTGTTGGCTTTGATGCGTATAAAAAGGCAATTGATCTGGCGGATGTGGTTATTTTAACTACTCCTCCGGGTTTTAGACCCTATCATTTTGAATATGCCATCGCAAACGACAAGCATGTTTTTATGGAAAAGCCAGTAGCTACCGATCCGGTTGGTATTCGTAAAGTTTTGGAAACAGCGAAACTTGCGAAGACTAAAAAGCTCAATGTAGTAGTAGGACTTCAAAGGCATTACCAATCAAAATACATCGACCTCAAACAACGAATCGATTCGGGTGCGATAGGCAAAATCAGAAGTGGGCAAGTGTACTGGAATGATGCTGGAGTTTGGGTAAAAAAGCGCCAACCCGGTCAAACAGAACTAGAATATCAAATGCGAAATTGGTATTACTTCAACTGGTTGTGTGGC
The DNA here is from genome assembly GCA_023263685.1 of Flavobacteriaceae bacterium. Taxonomy (GTDB): domain Bacteria; phylum Bacteroidota; class Bacteroidia; order Flavobacteriales; family Flavobacteriaceae; genus MS024-2A. Next base: position 3,314 of record JALQVM010000032.1, read on the forward strand.
GATCATATTTTAGAACAGCACATTCACAATATTGATGTTGCCAACTGGTTTATTGGGGATTATCCAGTTTCTGCTCAAGGAATGGGAGGTCGTCAAGTTCGAAACGGTAAGGATCATGGCGAAATTTTCGATCATCATTTTGTAGAGTTTACTTATGCCAGTGGAGCTGTCATCGCAAGTCAGTGTAGACATATACCCGGAACCATGAGTCGTGTGGACGAAGTTTTTCAAGGGACTAAGGGTAGTGTAGAAATCGGTAAAGGAATTATTACTGACCTGGAAGGGCAGAGTACCTATGCTTATCCAAATAAATGGGGGGAAGATCCAAACCCTTATCAGGTAGAGCACGATCGATTGTTTGCGTCTATACGAAGCGGAGGAGTAATTGCCGATGCTGAAAACGGAGCAAAAAGTACATTGACGGCAATTTTAGGACGAATGGCTACCTATACCGGTAAAAAAATCACCTTTGAAGAAGCGCTCAACTCGGACTTGCATTTGATGCCTGCGGAAGTCAGCTGGGATACGACCCCACCCACCCTCCCAGACGCCAACGGCAATTACCCCATCCCAACACCCGGTAAAACAAAAATGAGTTAAGATGAACCGAAGAAATTTTACACAATTGGCAGGAATGACAGGGCTGGGTTTGTTTTCAAGTCCAGCTGCTTTTGCGGCGAAGTCCAACACTAGCCCTCACGCTTTTAATTTGGCCTATGCTCCTCATTTGGGAATGTTTCGACATCATGCAGGGAATGATCCTATCGATCAGCTCAATTTTATGGCAGATCAAGGTTTTACCGCATTTGAAGACAACGACATGCGCAACCGTCCGGTAGAACTACAAGAAAAGATGGCCGCAACGATGGCCAAGCGAGGACTCCGCATGGGTGTTTTTGTAGCCCATCAAATTTATTGGCAAAAGCCCAATTTGGCCAGTGGTGATCAGGCGTTAAGAGAGGAATTTTTAGACTATATCAAAAAGGCAATTCCGGTGGCCAAACGCGTCAATGCGAAATGGATGACGGTAGTGCCGGGGCATGTGGATTTGCGTCAAAACATGGCTTATCAAACGGCTCATGTCGTCGAGAGTTTAAAACAAGCCGCTGCCTTGCTGGAGCCCCATGGGATCGTAATGGTATTGGAACCTTTAAATTTTAGGGATCATCCTGGCTTATTTTTAGCAGAAAGTCCACAGGCTTATGAAATTTGTAAAGCGGTAAACTCTCCTTCATGTAAAATTTTATTTGACATCTATCATCAACAAATTCAAGAAGGCAATTTGATTCCAAATATTGAAAAATCTTGGGATGAGATCGGTTATTTTCAGATTGGGGACAATCCTGGGCGTAAAGAACCGACCACAGGAGAAATCAACTATACCAATGTATTTAAGTACATACATTCGAGAGGATTTGACGGCATTTTAGGAATGGAACACGGCAACAGTCGTAAAAACAAAGAAGGCGAGCAAGCGGTAATTGATGCTTACAAGAAAGTGGATCAATTTCTTTAATGGCAAATGCACTGAGTCAGCTTTTTGGGATCCGTTATCCCATCGTTCAAGCCGGAATGGTATGGGCGAGTGGTTGGCGTTTGGCTTCGGCTGTAAGTAATGCAGGAGGGTTAGGACTGCTTGGAGCCGGTTCTATGTATCCTGAAGTGTTGCGTGAACACATTCAAAAATGTAGAAAAGCAACGGATAAACCCTTTGGGGTAAATGTACCGCTCTTGTATCCTGACATTGCCCAACTCATGGAAGTGATTGTTGAGGAAAAAGTACCCATTGTATTTACCGCAGCTGGAAATCCAAGTTTGTGGACCGCTCATTTAAAATCACACGGCTGTATCGTGGTACATGTGGTAAGTTCTGTCAAATTTGCTTTAAAGGCCGAAGCCTGTGGAGTGGATGCGGTTGTTGCTGAAGGTTTCGAAGCGGGAGGACACAACGGAAGGGAGGAGACCACGACGATGGTGCTGTTGCCTCTTGTCAAAAAAGCAATTTCGATTCCCCTCATCGCAGCTGGGGGGATTGCTTCTGGCGAGGCCATGCTGGCGGCTATGGCCTTAGGAGCTGACGGGGTCCAAGTGGGGTCTCGATTTGTGGCTACCCCCGAAGCTTCCTCTCACCCTAATTTTAAAAGTGAAGTACTCAAAGCATCACAAGGAAGCACCGAGTTGACGCTTAAAGAACTTACTCCGGTGCGTATGCTTAAAAATCCTTTTTACGAAAAACTCCAAGAACTTTACCGCCAAGGGGCCTCTGCAGAAAAATTAAAAGAAGCCTTGGGTAGGGGACGTGCTAAAAAGGGAATGTTTGAGGGTGACTTGGTTCAAGGGGAATTGGAAATAGGTCAAGTGGCTGCCCAAATCAATACCCTTACCCCTGCGGGGGAGCTTGTTCGGGAGTTTGTTACCGTTTACAATCAAGAAATGCTCAAATTGAAGCCCTTGGATTAAGCTTCAATAGTATCTTTAAAGTCGATTAGAATCTGATTTTGCACTAAATCTTCAAAATTTTCCTGCTTTCGAATCAAGTGGGCTTCACCCTCGTACCAAAGTACTTCCGCAGGACGGTAGCGTGAATTGTAATTGCTGGCCATCGTAAAGCAGTAGGCCCCCGCATTTTTAAACGCCATGATGTCTCCTTCTGAAATTTCCGCAATTTTTCGGTTGCTTCCGAAGGTATCGGTTTCACAGATATAACCTACTACGGTATAAAAACGCTCTTTACCGTTGGGGTTGGAAATGTTTATAATCTCGTGGTAGGAGTTGTACAACATGGGACGTATAAGATGATTGAATCCGGAGTCTACTTGGGCAAATACAGTAGAAGTGGTTTGTTTAACCGCATTGACTTTAGTTAAAAAATAACCTGCTTGACTGACTAAAAATTTACCGGGCTCGAAAGCCAATTCCAGGGGTTTGCCATAGGTATTGCAAAACGCTTCAAAACGTTGACTGAGTTTTTCTCCCAATTCTTCAATATTGGTTTCAATGTCCCCCTCGCGGTAAGGAACTTTAAAACCGCTTCCAAAGTCAATAAACGAAAGGTCTTTAAACTGTAAGGCTGTCTGAAAAAGGATTTCAGAGGCGTGAAGAAAGACTTCGATATCTAAAATGTCGCTTCCCGTGTGCATGTGGATACCATTGATGTGCATGTTGGTGTTTTCTACAATGCGCAACACATGGGGGATTTGATGAATCGAAATTCCAAATTTGGAATCGATGTGCCCTACGGAGATGTTGCTATTGCCTCCTGCCATAACGTGTGGGTTGATACGAATACATACCGGTACTTTGGGATGCTTGGTACCGAATTGCTCTAAAATGGAAAGATTGTCTATGTTGATCTGCACCCCCATTTCGGCCACCGTTTCAATTTCCTCTAAGGAGACTCCGTTGGGAGTAAAAATGATATCAGCGGGTTTAAACCCTGCTTTTAATCCCAACAATACTTCCTGAATGGATACCGTGTCTAAACCCGACCCCATGTTTTTCATCAGTCGTAACACAGAAACGTTAGATAAAGCTTTACAGGCGTAATTGATTTTTAACTTTTCTACCCCAGAAAAAGCATTCTTAAGACGCAGATACTGTGCTTGAATTGTAGCCGCATCATAAACGTAAACGGGTCCTTCAGCTTGTTTTGCTATGGAAACCAAATCAGAATGTGTCATATCATTTTAAATTGATTTCAAAAGTAGGAATCAAATCCCTAGTGAACAAAGAAAAGGGGGAAACAACATAAAATTACAACGATTTGTTTTATTTGTAACAAAAAGTTTTAAGCTCTAAGGTTCCGATTACGCATTGGATTAGCTATTTTTGCCGTGGATTTTAGAATGCATTATGAATTTACACGAATATCAAGGAAAAGAAATGCTCTCCAGTTTTGGGGTAGCGATACAGAGAGGGATAGTAGCCAAAACCGCAACTGAGGCTGTGGCTGCTGCCAAACAACTTACAGAGACTACTGGCACATCGTGGCATGTAGTCAAGGCTCAGATTCATGCGGGGGGACGCGGAAAAGGGGGCGGAGTAAAACTCGCTAAAAACCTTCAAGAATTAGAGACTATTGCAGATGCTATTCTAGGAATGCAATTAATTACCCCGCAAACACCGCCAGAGGGAAAAAAAGTAAACCAAGTTCTTATAGCAGAGGATGTATATTATCCCGGTGCATCAGAACCAAGTGAATATTATATGTCGGTTTTACTCAATCGAGCTACAGGGAAAAACATGATTATGTATTCTACCGAAGGAGGAATGGACATTGAGGCTGTTGCTGAGGCTACACCGCACTTGATTTTCAATGAGGAAGTAGATCCTGCGATGGGCTTAATGCCTTTTCAAGCGCGAAAAATAGCCTTCAATCTTGGGCTTTCTGGAAACGCCTTTAAAGAAATGACCAAATTTGTAAGCGCTTTATACAAAGCCTATGTTGGGTCAGATGCATCTCTGTTTGAAATCAATCCCGTACTAAAAACCTCCGATGATAAAATTATTGCTGTAGATGCCAAGGTGACTTTAGATGAAAACGGTTTGTTTCGCCATAAAGAATTGGAAGCGCTACGTGATTTAAGTGAAGAAAATCCTGTGGAAGTAGAAGCACGTGAAGTTGGGCTTAACTATGTGGACTTAGATGGTAATGTGGGCTGTATGGTAAACGGGGCTGGTCTAGCAATGGCAACCATGGATTTGATCAAGCAAGCAGGGGGTGATCCTGCAAACTTCTTGGATGTAGGGGGAACAGCGGATGCGGCTCGTGTAGAAACTGCTTTTCGTTTGATCCTTAAAGATCCTAATGTAAAAGCGATTTTGATCAATATTTTTGGAGGTATCGTGCGCTGCGATCGGGTAGCTCAAGGAATAGTGGATGCCTATAAAAATTTAGGAGATGCGATTCAGGTGCCTATCATCGTGCGTTTGCAAGGAACCAATGCCGATATCGCCAAAGAACTGATTGACGGGTCTGGATTGAATGTGCTTTCTGCCACGGCATTCCAGGAAGCCGCAGATAAAGTTCAACAAGCTATTAACTAAAAGACAAATTGACAGTATTTTTATTAAATTTACTGCCAAAATGACAAATATTCCTTTTGGTCTCTTTTTTGTTTTATGGAATACAATAAAAATTGGTAACCTTAAAACTTAAAAATTATGAATTTAATAAGAAAACAAAGCCCGTTTTTTCCTTCACTCGTTGATGATTTCATCAACACAGACTGGAATTTAAATGTACCTAATTATTCCTCGACTCTACCAGCGGTGAATATTAAAGAACTGGACGCTCAATATGAAATTGAATTGGCGGTTCCCGGCTTACAAAAAGATAATTTTGAAATCGAAGTGGAAGACGGAATTCTATCCATTTCAGCCTCACACGAAGAGGAGCAACATAATGAAAAAGGAAAATTTACACGTCGTGAGTTTAGCTACAACAGTTTTAGACGCAGCTTTACACTTCCCGATAGTGTTGACCCCACAAAGATTGATGCAACTTACAAGGAAGGGGTGCTACACGTAATTTTACCAAAGTATAAAGAAGCACAACCTCAGCCCAAAAAGCTGATTAAAATCCGGTAACTAAATCAATTATTTGTTTTTTGTTTGAATCGGTCCCGAGAGGGACCGATTTTTTTATAGCTTGATGTATCGTTTCTTTTTAAAGAGCAACTGTATAGGAATCCAAAGGACACCTACATAAAACAGTGCATACAATAAGGATCCAAGTTTAAGGGGGATCCCTATGTGTTCACAAAACGACATAAAGGTTTGGCTAAAAGAAACACCCCACCAATTTGAACTGTAAAAAACAACCGTCAAGAGGCTTGAAAGTGCATATGCGGTGATGGAATTTACTCCAAAAGCATGAGCAAATTTAAATTTAAAACGGCTTTGTTTGATGTCAAAAAAGTAACTCAAACTGGCTAAAGACAGCATGCCTATTCCTCCCATCAATAAAGTAAAGGAACTGCTCCATAAGTTTTTGTTGAAGGGGAAAAACCATTGCATGACATCTCCTAAAAACAAAAGGAGAACTCCGTAGAAAAAGAGTTGATTGAGTCGATTTTTAAGTTCCTCCTTTTGTAAGAGAATATATCCTGCCCACATACCGATCAGTCCAGTCACTAGAGCTGGAAGGGTACTCAATAAGCCTTCTGGATCCCAGCTGTGTTTCCACAATCTGCCGGGTAGTAGCAGGCTGTCAATATAATGTGCCCAGTTTTTTTCTGGTAAACTTAAATCGGGAAATCCAATGCCCGGAACAGGAATATAGGCCATCAGTATCCAATACCCTAAAAGGGCAACTATTCCAAAAAGCCATTGGGTTTTTCGGCTGGTGTATAAAAACAATAAGGCACAGCCAAGATAGACCAAGGCAATACGGGGTAATACTCCAACCCAGCGAATCCCTTCAAAATTAAAGTTAGGCCACAGCCAAAGAAAAATCCCCACGGCATAAATTTTTAAGGCCCGCCACAATACTTTTTTGGTCAGCTCTGCACGGCTTTTACCTCGTTCTCGCTGGTTGTTCATAGAAAGTACTATAGAAACCCCAACAATAAAGAGAAAACTAGGGAAGACATAATCCGTAGGGGTGATCCCATTCCAAGTGGCGTGTAGGAGGGGAGCGTAAACATGTTCCCAGGACCCCGGATCGTTTACGATTATCATTAAAATAATAGTTAATCCACGAAAGATGTCTAAAGAAAGTAAGCGTTTGTGTTCCATTCTATTTTAGTTAAGCTGTATGGGATTTCCACCGCGTCCGTTTTCATCAAAGGTTCTCAATGTAACAAGAGCAGCAGGGGAAACATTGACTGATCCCTCGTATACGGGATCTTCTAAATCAGGTACTGAACCGTCTAGGGTATAATGTGTTGGAAGCCCTGGAAATTGTTGTTTTACTTTAAGGATTCCATCTTCTATTAGGGCTCCCGGTTTGGGAAGGTCATAATACAACGAGCCTAGCGCTAGGCTGGCTATAGGCAATTGGCGTTGACCAATGGTATTCACTAAGGTATTCCAAGCTGCATTTAAAAGAGGGAGTTGGGCGTCTGCTGTAGGTTGTTCCAACCAAGCTTCTCTAGGTCCCCAAGCCCGTTGGGCGAAAATAATCATATTGGGCATCAGCATTCGATCAAACATAACTTCTGAGGTTGCTGTTTCTGTCCACAATTGTGATTGGATTCCAAGAAAATTAGGAAGTGCCTCCGTTTGGATCTTTTCTTTTGTTGCGACCTCATCCTCGGTGATGCCTACCGCTTTGAGTTTTACCTTATTGGCAAAAACGTTTAAGGGCTCTGTACCCCAGCTGTCTTTATAGTTGACAAATCCCGACCAACTTAGGCCTGTGTTTTCCATGTCTTTATCGTCCGTCATATCAAAATAAAAGGCGGCAGAATTACTCATGACTGCTTTAAATCCTAAATTATTTAACCGATAAATGATGTCTTCTCTACCTTCTCCCCAAATGTTGTTCCATACATAGGGAATAAAGTCTAAGTCTCTTAAGTTGGGATTGATTTCAACTTCCGATTGACTTTTTTTACTGTGAACCAAGAGTACATCTTCCCAACCCGAGACTTGAATTCCTTCTTGTCTGATGATTTGGTTGACGCGCTTTACACTGGAATCGTACAACGTCTGATAAGAGTCTATTTCAGGATTTTCTTTTAAATACGTATCGCAGATAGGGGACTTTTGCCAAACCCCGTAAGGCAGTTCATCTGCGCCGATGTTAAAGGTCTTTATAGCAACTCCAGCAGCTTCGTATAAGGCTTTAATTTCTTTAAAAACTTTTTCAAAAAAACGGAAGGAGGACGGTTCACAAATGCAGATGGTATTATCGTGAAACAATTGAGCAGAGGTGTATTCGCTTTTGTCTTCAGGGTCGTGAAGTCGGTATTCATTTGCTGCGTCCTCATCACCGGCTTCAAGTAAGTTTTGATACCTATTTTTCATAGCAACTACCGCCGCTCGGGAGTGAGAAGGAAAACTGATCTGAGGAACGACGTCAATTTGCCTCAATTTGGCTTCGTGTAGTATTTCTATAAAATCTTCTCGACTCAAAAAGCCTGTTCCGGGACTGGGGTTATTTCCCGACCCCGATCCATACATGGGAAAAAGACGGTCGCTTTCGTCAACAGTAAAGCCTCGCTTTGAACCAATATCGGTAAGTTCTGGCAATCCTTCAATTTCAATCCGCCAACCCTCGTCATCACTTAGCCTTAAATCCAAAAGATTCAGTTTGTAAAACGCCATATAATCCAAAACTTCTATAAGTTTTTCTTTGGGATAAAAGTTTCGGGCCAGATCCATCATAAAACCGCGATATTGAAATCTAGGCGCATCTTCAATGCGGACGAAAGGAACCCCATTACCTTCTCGTTCCGCCACAAGAAGAAGTTGGTGTAGGGATTGTAGGGCATAAAATACCCCTTGGGTACTGGAGGCTTCAATTTTGATTTGGGTTGCGTTTGATTCTATTCGATAGGCTTCTGATTCAAGTTTTGGGTTTTTTTTGATTTGAACGGTTGCCTCGGCGCTTTGCTCCTCAACCACCTTTAGTCTAAGTCCTTTCTGAAGTTGTTGAGTCAAAAAATCTTTCTGAGCTTCAAACGAACCAAAATTTAGGGTTAGGGTTTCTTTTAAGGGGAAACTGCCTTCCTTTACTTCCATCAATTGAGGGGTGGGTACGATCCAATGGAGTGCTTCTTTAGGAAGGGGTTCAATTCCTTCATAGCTGGCATACCGCTCTGCAGCAGTTGGAATGTTGAGGTTTTCTATCCCCTCGGCATCTTTCCAAAGAACGCTATGAGCCAAATCATAGGTGTTGCCCGTTTTTGCATTGTGCACAAAAAAGCCAACAGGACCCATTACTAAGCGTGTCATGATACCCGATTGGGTAAGGGAAAATTCCATACGTTCGCCCGGTTTTAGACTGTAATCCGCTCCAAAATTGAGCATCCAATACTGACTGTTTTTGGTGGGTTGAACCGACATTCCACTGGGCAAACTTTCGGGTTTTATCGAACCTGAAAACTGATTCCAATGCAAGGACCACTGGCCGCCCTCCCAGACTTCCTCTGTAGGGTTATACAGACTAAATTGTACTTGCATTTGATTGTTGGGCACGTCAAAGGTTTTAATTTGAAAAACCAAGGGGGGGGTTTCTTCAAGGGAGCTTTGACATCCAAGCAGTATAAAAAGGCTTAGAGTGAATAGAAGTGCGTTTTTCATTGTAATCTGTTTTGACTAAAATAATCAAATAAACACGATTCCTACTCAACTACCCTAAAAGCTTTGATCGCTTTATTAGGTTCTATGATGGAATAGCCTTCCCAAAAACTAGCGTCGTATTGGGTTAAGTTTACCGGGAGGACAGTAGGTTCTTCCTTAATGACGTCAAACGCTTCTTGACTTAATGGGGTAGTTTCAAGGACTACTAACTGGTATTTTTGGTATTGTCTGGTAGCTAGATCCAAATCCATTTTAAGTTGGTTTTGTGTGTTCCGTCCTTTGACTACTTTATTTTTTTCGGTAATGACTAAGGGACGCTCAAAACCTCCCTGAAAGCCACTCGCAATTTCAAAATATTCTATACTGTATTTGCCATTTGAAGTTTTTTTAAACTGGACAATCGCCTCTTTAAGGTCCTGATGAAATGAAATACCCAACAAATCAAAATCGGAAGTGTTTTTTACGTTTTTATATTCTACACGTAGCAACGTCATTCGGTCGGCATCTACAAACAACTTTCCTTTCAATTCGGCATTTTTTTTGGGTTTGAAGTCTAGTATATAGACAGGGGTGTCTCCCAAATAGGTCAAATCTGTTACTTCAAAATGGTATTTTGAAGCTTTATTAAGAACGGAAAAATTGAATTCATTTTCATCAAATAAATTCTTTAATACGTTAGTTAGTTGATTTCTTCTAGAGTCTAAAAAAATTTTTTTCCGCTTCAAATCAAGTTCTTCAGGACTGAGGGTATCCTTTTTGGATGAATTGATGTCATCAGCGTCAATTTTGGTTGCCAGGATACCTGTACGCACTTTAAAATAAGAAGTCGATTTGACGTTTTCTTTGAGTAGGGTATCAAATAACTTTTCGGTATTTTCAAAAATGGCAGATTTAGCTTTATCTTCGAGATCCAGGGCTTTGTCAAGCTGTAACTTTTGATTGTCTTTGGTAAAATCTCCATAAAGAGTTCCCGCAAATTCTTGATAATATTCATTGGTTTTTGGAATCTTAGTCAAGATACTGTCCCAAAAAACTTGATGAAATTCCGCTATTGATGTCTTTTTGATTTTAACGGTAAGCCGTTCAAAAGTGGAATGACTTGTTTCTCTAAAGAACACTTTTTTTTGGGTCAGCCCCAATTCGTATTTGTCAGGGATATTCTCTTGAATGGCTTTTACAATTGCATCGGCATCCATTTGCCGATTACTTAAAATAACAGAATTTAAAGCGATTGCTTTGGGCGGTAGGTAAAAGATGCTGTCTTGGAGCTGGGCTATGGAATGTTTTACGGTTTCATACCCCATGCAAGAAATAAATAAGGAGTCTTCACTCCTGACATCATGAGGAAATTGCAGTCGAAAACGGCCTTCTTCATTTGATACGGCACCACTTCCAGACTTGAGATAGATGCTAGCAAAGGGGATGGGATTTTGATTGAGACTATCTAAAACAAGCGCATTGAGCTCTTGCGTGTAGCTGTGTCCGCTGCAAAAGAGGAGGCAACTGACAAAAAAAGAAGTGAGGCAAGGTTTCATTTTACATTGGATTATATCGGTTCGTTTAGTTACAACTGTTCTTGTAAGGTTTTTATTTCATCTCTGTAGTTGGCAGCTTCAATAAAATCTAATGCTTTGGCTGCTTCTTCCATAGATTTTCGCAGTTCTCTGATTTTTTTCTCGATTTGGGGTTTTGACAAATAGCGGTTTTTTTCTTCGGTCACCTTCCGCGCTTCTAATTCTTGTGCATGGGTAGCCACAGAGTTTTTTGCCAAGGCACTGGCTAAAGATTTGTTTAAGGCTGTAGGGGTGATGTTGTGTGCTTTATTGTATTGAAGTTGCTTTTCTCTTCGGTAATTGGTTTCGTCTATGGTTTTTTGCATGCTTTTCGTAATGGTATCGGCATACATGATCGCCTTTCCGTTTACATTTCGTGCGGCCCGTCCAACGGTTTGGGTGAGCGATCGGTTGGATCGTAAAAAGCCTTCCTTGTCTGCATCTAATATGGCGACTAAGGATACTTCAGGTAAATCCAAGCCTTCTCGTAATAGATTTACACCAATTAAAACGTCAAAAATTCCCTTTCTTAAGTCCTGCATGATTTCTACCCGTTCCAAGGTATCGACATCACTGTGGATGTAGCGGCAACGAATCTGTGCCCGACTTAAATATTGGGTCAATTCTTCTGCCATGCGTTTGGTTAGAGTGGTTACCAAAGTCCGTTCGTCTTGTTCGGTGCGTTTTTGAATTTCTTCCATCAAATCGTCGATTTGATTTAAACTTGGGCGGACTTCAATCACGGGATCTAAAAGTCCTGTAGGGCGAATGATTTGTTCTACATAAACCCCTTCGGTTTTTTCCAATTCGTAGTCTGCGGGAGTGGCACTGACATAGAGGACTTGATTTTGCAGGGCTTCAAATTCTTCAAATTTTAAGGGTCGGTTGTCCATAGCGGCAGGAAGCCTAAAGCCGTAGTCCACCAAATTTTCTTTTCTGCTGCGATCTCCCCCGTACATGGCGTGTACTTGAGATACGGTAACATGGCTTTCGTCTACGATCATTAAAAAATCTTCGGGGAAGTAATCCAACAAACAAAAGGGACGACTCCCTGGAGCACGTCCGTCCAAGTAGCGAGAATAATTTTCGATCCCTGAACAATAGCCCAACTCTCGAATCATTTCCAAATCAAATTCGGTACGTTCCTGCAGTCGTTTGGCTTCTAAGG
>JALQVM010000033.1 GCA_023263685.1 Flavobacteriaceae bacterium
AGTCTAAAGTAGAGTTTCGATTTGAGCCTGAGGTAATTGCTCGAGGAACAGCCCTGCGATGGGGCAGTTTAATCGCTTTTATACTCCTACTGGGAGGATTGTATTATGTTCAATTTCGTTCTCAAAATCAAATTGCTTAGCCTATGGGAATGATAGCCAAACAGTCTATTTATAATGTGGTTAGCATAGGGTTTGCATTTTTGATCGGTGCGGTGAATATGGTATTTCTCTATCCCACGTATCCGGGTAAGGAGTTTCAAGGGCTGGTGGTTGCTCTATTGGCCAATTCAAACCTCATCCAACCCTTTATCTCTTTTGGAGTCCAGCACACACTCATTAAATATTTTAGCGAATGCACCACCAAAATGGAACGGGACAAGTTACTTTGGTTTGTGTTGCTATTTCCTATCGTTATTTTGGGAATCATTCTCCCGTTTTACTCTCAATACAACGAGAGCATACTCAAATTTATTTCGGGTAACGGAGCCGTTGTAAGCCGTTTTCCTTTTATGATACTGGCTATTGCTATAGCGACGGCTTATTTTGAAATATTTTTCAGCTGGTTGCGTGTGCATTTGCAATCCGTATTTGGAAATTTCCTAAAGGAAGTGTATCCCAGGCTGTTGACCTTTAGCTTATTGATGGCCTATATTTTTGAAGGGATCGACCTGAACAACTTTATCAATTACATGATTATTGGGTACTATGTACGACTGCTCTGTATTGCTGCATATAGTTTCTATGTGTATTTCCCAAGCTTTTATTTTCGATTACCCCAAAACAGTAGTTCCTTGCTGCGGTATAGTGCATTGATTTTTCTTTCGGGAGCCGCGGCTAGTTTTATTTTAGACATCGATAAGTCTATGATTTTTGCCATCACCAATGATGAAAATGTAGCCTTTTACGCAGTAGCACTCTATATCGCATCCGTTGTTGAGGCTCCGGGCAGGGCCATGTTTCAAATTACCAGTCCACTAGTTGCCACTGCACTCAATACGAATGATTTGGGTCGATTGGAAGAATTACTCAAAAAAAGCAGTACCAATTTAATGATCGTCAGTGGTTTAGCTTTTTTAATTATCAATTTAAACCTCTTGGATTTTTACGAAATGATCAATCAGGAAGGTTATGCGTCTGCAATTAGTGTAGTGATACTGGTCTCTTTGGGTAAATTTTTCAGTATGTCTATGGGCTGTTTGAATAACATCATTAGCAATTCAAAATATTATACTTATGTGTTTTGGTTTTCGGTTAGCTCCGCTTTGTTGGCTGTTGTTTTAAACTATTATTTTATCAATGCCTACGGCATACTTGGGGCAGCACTTGCCACCTTGATTGTCATTGTCTTTATCAATTGTTGTAAAATTGTTTTGATTTATGCGGTATATAAAATCCACCCCTACAACAGTAAAACCTTAAGTATCGTAGGGAGTATTCTTCTGATTTATGGAATGACGTATTTTATTCCAACGCTTGTCCATCCTTTGTTGTCTATACTCATCCGAAGTCTGCTTGTAGTGGGTCTTTTTCTAATTCCCCTATTTCTTTTTCGGTGGTCGTCCGATATTGAAGCCCTGCTTGATCGGTTCAAAAATAAATTTTAAACGTTTTCCTTATCCTAATTTTTTGGAAAGGTATTGTCCGGTATGGGAGTTTGCTAAACTTGCGATATACTCGGGAGTTCCCTGACCTACAAGATAGCCCCCTTGATCTCCCGCCTCTGGACCTAAATCTATGAGGTGGTCAGCACATTTGATGAGTTCGAGGTTGTGCTCTACAACTACGATAGAATGTCCGCGTTCAATCAGCGCATTAAAGGAAGTAATCAATTTTTGAATGTCGTGAAAGTGAAGTCCTGTAGTGGGTTCGTCAAAAATAAAGAGCACCTTTTCTTGAGTAGTCCCCTGACTGATAAAGGAGGCTAACTTAATGCGTTGGGCCTCTCCGCCGGATAGGGTGGCAGAAGATTGCCCTAAGGTGACGTAACCCAAACCTACCTCTTGTAGAGGTTGTAGTTTTTGAACGATTTTTTGTTCTCCATGTTTTTCAAAAAAAGCAATGGCTGAATCTACCGTCATATCCAACAATTGATCTATAGAGACCCCATTGAATTTGACTTCTTGAATTTCTTTTTTAAAGCGTTTGCCTTTACAGTGTTCGCATTCCAATATCACATCCGCCATAAACTGCATTTCTATGGTAAGGGTACCTTCTCCCTTACAGTGATCACAGCGTCCTCCGTCCACATTAAACGAAAAATGTTTGGGCAAATAACCGCGATGCTTGGAAAGTGTATTGGAGGCAAAGAGCGCTCTGATCTCGTCATAGGCTTTGATATAGGTCACCGGATTGGATCGAGAGGACCTTCCTATGGGATTTTGATCCACAAATTCTACATTTTTAAGGGTGTCTAAATCGCCTTCCAAGCTGGTAAAGGAGCCGGGTTTATGGCTGTAGATGTCAAAGGCTCTCAACAGGGCAGGATAGAGGATTTTTTTGACGAGGCTTGTTTTGCCACTTCCAGACACCCCACTAACTACGGTCAAACTCCCCAACGGAATTTCAACATCAATGTTTTTTAAATTGTGTTCACGGGCTCCTTTAAGTAAGATTTTTTTAGTGCTCTTTCTTCGTTTTTTAGGTAATGCTATTTTCAAATTACCGTTGAGGTAATCAGCGGTAAGCCCCTTACTCTTCAAAATCTTTTTAAACGACCCTTGGGCTACAATTTGCCCTCCTTGTGTACCTGCCTCAGGACCGATATCAACGATGTGGTCTGCAGCCTCCATAATGTCTTCATCGTGTTCAACCACGATTACGGTATTCCCCAGATTTCTTAGGTTTTTTATAACCTCTATAAGTTTTTGGTTGTCTCTGGAATGCAAACCGATCGAAGGTTCATCCAGTATGTACATCGATCCAACCAAACTACTGCCCAATGAAGTAGCCAATTGTATGCGTTGTGATTCACCTCCAGACAAGCTGTTGGAACGCCGATTGAGTGTAAGGTAGCCCAAGCCAACCTCTTGTACAAAAGAAAGTCTACTGTTGATTTCTTTTAATAGTCTACTTGCCACTTCGCTATCGTATCGATCGAGTTTGAGAGTGCTAAAAAACAGGGCCAATTCATCGATCGAAATTTGGAGTAATTCACCTAAACTTTTGCCTCCTATTTTTACATACTGGGCGGTTTCTTTCAGTCTCGATCCCTTGCAGTGTGTACAGGAGGTTTTTCCCCGGTAACGCGAAAGCAATACTCGGTTTTGAATCTTGTAGTTTTTAGCTTCTATTTTTTTGAAAAAATCATGAATTCCGGTAAAATAGGAGTTTCCATTCCACACCAAATCTTTTTGCTCTTGAGTTAATTCAAAATAGGGTTTGTGTATGGGAAAGTCAAAACGATAGGCGTTATTGATCAGTTTAGAATAAAACTTTTTCATGCCGGTTCCTCTCCAAGGCACGATGGCGTGATCAAAGACCGACAAACTGGTATCTGGAATCACTAATTCAGGGTCGATACCTATTACGTCCCCAAAGCCTTCACAACTCGGACAGGCCCCCAAAGGGTTATTAAAACTAAAAAGATGCACGTTGGGTTGGATAAAATCCATACCGTCCAATTCAAATTTATTTGAGAATTCAAATCGTTTGTTATCGCTTAAGCGCAGGAGTGAACAATAGCCTTTTCCTTCATAAAATGCCATTTCTACAGCGTCTGCTATCCTGTTGTAAAAATCTTCTTCATGACGAACCACCAAACGGTCAATTACCAAATCAAAGGCTCCTTTGGGTGCTTTTTTTAATTCATCGAGCGATAGTGTTTCGCCTTTTACGAAAATACGTGCAAACCCTTGCTGAATGAATATTTTAATCTTTTCTTCTGCACTGCGATTTTCATCTTCTTTTATTGGAGAGAGCAAAAGGAGTTTGTCCCCAGTCTGGAGTTTTTTAATCTCATTGACCACATCCGTTACGGTATCTTTTTTTACTTCCCGGTTTGAAATGGGGGAGTAGGTCTTCCCAATGCGAGCGTATAACAGTTTAATGTAATCGTAAATTTCTGTTTTTGTTCCTACAGTAGACCTAGGATTTGAAGTATTTACTTTTTGTTCTACGGCTATGGCTGGGGCCAAACCTTTAATAAAATCTACTTTGGGCTTGCTGAGTCTTCCCATGAATTGACGGGCATAGGAAGAAAGACTTTCTACATACCTTCGCTGTCCTTCTGCATAGAGCGTGTCAAACGCTAAAGAGGATTTTCCTGAACCCGATAGACCTGTCATCACAGTTAATTTATTCCTAGGGATCACCAAATCAACGTGTTTTAAGTTGTGCAGATGAGCCCCTTTGATGATGATGTTTTGTTTCGGATCGGCATCCAAAATGTTTTTCATAGCGTTTTTAAAAGGGGGACAATTTACAATTTTTCAACGGTACTTTGTATTCGGTAGGCAAGGTATCTTTTGGGTAAAAGGTGATTGTAATTAGCCTTAGAAAAGCTTAAAAAAAGTGACGGTAAAAGGCTCCGTTAAATAAAAAATGTATATTTGTTTAGTAAACACCCAGCGTATAGTATAAAATTACTCAAAGAAATTTCGATTTTTTTAACGGCTTTTAGCCTTAGTAATTTTATATATGAAAACAAACGCTTCCCCACCGTCAGATTCTATTTTAGTTTCTCAGTACCTCAAGGGTTCTGAACTCGCTTTGGAACAACTGATCCTTAGACACCAAGCTCGCCTGTTTAATTTCATCAACTCCAAGGTTCAAGATCACGATACCGCTGAGGATATATTTCAGGATACCTTTATAAAAGTTATCCGGACCATCAAAGGAGGCCAGTACAATGAGGAAGGTAAATTTCTTCCATGGATTATGCGGATAGCCCACAATTTGGTGATCGATTTCTTTAGAAAAAACAACCGTATGCCCAAACTTCGGACTACAGAAGAGTTCGACATTTTCCAATTTCTTTCTGACGATACCCCCAATGCAGAACACCGCTTGGCTCAAGATCAGGTAGTGAAAGATTTACAAAAATTGGTGCAAGAGCTGCCCGAAGACCAAAAAGAGGTATTGGTTATGCGTTTGTATCGCGACATGAGCTTTAAAGAAATTGCAGAAAACACCAACGTGAGTATCAATACCGCCCTTGGGAGAATGCGGTATGCAATAATCAACCTCAGAAAGTTAATTGCGGAAAACCAGATGGTTTTAAGTACCTGAAGCAATAGTTTGACCTTTTTGCCGTTTAAATAAAAATTATCAGTGAATGGCAAAAAATTACACTTCAAAAACAGCATTGGAGTTCAAACTTAATAAGCCTCGAAAAATCGTTTTGGATCGAATTTTGGCTTATTCAAAATCCTATTCAAGTAGCAGAGTAAGTAGATCAGCATTGGATTTACTCAAGAACTAAACTTGCTACCGTAAGCTTTTAAAACAGACTTGCGTCCTATGGTTTTAGTGATGATGTCTTTTTCTAAATTCCAACCGCGAGCAGGGCTGTATTCCCTTCCGTACCAAATAATTTGTAAGTGGAGGTCATTCCATTTTTCCTTAGGGAACAATCGTTTGGCATCTCGTTCCGTCTGTACTACGTTTTTACCGTTAGAAAACCCCCATCGGAACATCAATCGATGTATGTGGGTATCCACGGGAAAGGCGGGAACACCAAACGCCTGAGCCATAACTACACTCGCGGTTTTATGTCCAACAGCAGGTAAGGCTTCCAAGGCTTCAAAATCTTGAGGAACTCTTCCTTGGTGTTTTTCGAGTAAGATTTTAGACAGTCCATGGATCCCTTTGGATTTCATAGGCGATAATCCTACGGGACGAATGATTTCTCGAATTTCTTCTACACTAAGTTTTACCATTTCAGTAGGGGTAGAGGCTCTTGCAAAAAGAATGGGAGTGATTTGATTTACCCTAACATCCGTACTTTGTGCAGAAAGGAGCACAGCGATCAATAAGGTAAAGGGGTCTTTATGATCTAAGGGAATGGGGATCTCTGGATATAATCTTTCCAAGGTTTCCATAGCGAAAGCAACTTTTTCTTTTTTTGTCATCGATAATTTTTATATTCGAAAATACAAAACGCTATGAATTATGAATACATTAAAAGTTGGGGACAAAGTCCCACCCTTTACCGTAAAAGATCATTTGGGCAACCCCCAATCTCTTGAAAAGTATAAAGGCTCTAAGGTTGTAGTCTTTTTTTACCCTAAGGCCAATACACCTGGATGTACTGCAGAAGCTTGTGATTTAAGAGATCATTATACTGAATTGACCCAAGCCGGTTACGTACTTTTAGGGGTAAGTGCTGATACAGAAAAGGCACAGAAGAATTTTGCAGATAAATTTGATTTCCCTTTTCCGTTACTCGCCGATACTGAAAAAGAGGTCATCAACGCATTTGGTGTATGGGGGCTTAAAAAGTTTATGGGTAAAGAATATGAGGGCATTCATCGAAAAACCTTTATACTGGATGAAGCTGGACTGGTAGAGCGTGTAATTGACAAGGTGAAGACCAAAGACCATGCCGCTCAGGTATTGGAATAGCCCGGTTTTATTTAGACTAAACTCGTGCTGAAGCCGAAAGTGGGGGGGTGTAAAAGGGGAACTAAACAAAGATTACTCCTTAGGACTGATAACTAAACATTTCATTGTTTTTTATCATTTCAGCTATACCGACAGGAAGGTCTTGTTCCCAGCCCTGCTCATTGTTTTTAATCCGTTGAAGAATTTCTCTTGAAAATATGTTGAGGTAGCTTTCCTCATAGTCGAAGATATCGACGATTTTACCGTTGTATTTAAAGAATTTGTAAAAATCTTTCATACGCGGATGCAATTTGAGGTTGTTGCTGTCAATAATATCTCCTGTTTCTTCATTGCGCATGGGGTAGAGGTAAACTTTAAGGTTGTTGTAAAACATTTTTCCAAAGGCTTCCAGTATCCCACCGCTCAAATCTTGATAGTATTGTTCGTCAAAAATATCGACGAAGTTGTTTACCCCCATGGCAAGACCCACTTGCTTTTTGGTGTAATGGGAGAAATAATCAACCAATCTGTAGTATTCTTTAAAATTTGAAATCATCACAGTATGGCCCAGCGAACAAAGGAGTTTCGCGCGGTCCATAAAGTCTTTTTCGTCAATTTCACCTTGCGCTCTTAAGTTGGAAAGGGTGATTTCAAAGATGACCTCTGTTTTACTTTCTTCCACATTTTCTTCCTTGGTAAAAATCTCGTACGATTTTTCAAGCATGTCGATGTTGACCTTGGTAACCGGTCTAAAACTTCCTCTTAAGGCCAGGATGTTTTTCTTGTATAACATACGAGCAGGCAATACATTGTTGCCGTGCGGATCAAACATCACCGCCTCTGTCATGCCGTTTCGGATCAGTTGAAGGCTCATCAAGCGGTTGTCCACCGATTTAAATTGAGGCCCTGAAAAATTTACCGTATCAATTTCTATGGCATCACTGTCAATGCCATCGTAGAGGTAGCGTAGAAGCTTTTTAGGGTTGTGGTGTTTGTAAAATGCGCCATAAACGAGGTTTACACCCATATAGCCTAAGGCTTCTTGCTGAAGACGGGCTTCGGTTTGATGAAAGCGAACGTGGAGTACAATTTCATTATAAGCACCTTCGGGTTCAATCTGAAATCGGATACCCATCCAGCCGTGTCCTTTAAATTTTTTAGCAAAATCTATGGTAGCTACCGTATTGGCTAGGGTAAAAAACATTTTGTTGGGCTGGTCTTCTTTGGGAATTCGTTTTTTGAGTAAACGCATTTCGTGCGTCATCATTTTATCCAAACGGGTTTCCGTCACATAACGTCCATCGGCTTCTTCTCCATAAATGGTGTCACTAAAATTTTTATCGTAAGCACTAATAGTTTTTGCTATGGTACCTGAAGAACCGCCTACCTTAAAGAAATGACGAGCCACTTCTTGACCGGCACCGATTTCGGCAAAAGTTCCGTAAATGTAGGGGTTGAGATTAATTCGAAGTGCTTTGGCATCGATGGATGGTTTGTTGTCGAAACCGTGATCTCCTTTTAGTGTAACGCTCATCCTGTGTATTGTTGCTTCAAAAGTACAAAGTTCCATGGTATGTAAAAAGCAAAACGGTACCTTTGTTTTTAGATGTTGACAATTCATTTTTTAGGCACGGGAACTTCTCAAGGCATTCCGATCATAGGAAGTACGCATCCTGTTTGTTTAAGTGAAAACCCCAAGGATAAACGACTCCGTGTTTCCGTATTGATTCAATGGGACACTACCCATCTGGTTATTGATTGCGGCCCTGATTTCCGACAACAAATGCTGCGAACAGATTGCAACCATTTGGATGCGATTTTATTTACCCATGAGCATGCGGATCATACGGCGGGTCTGGATGATATCCGTCCGTTTTTTTTTAGGCAAGGAGATATTCCTGTTTATGGAAGCCCACGCGTAATGGAGAATTTAAACACACGTTTTGGCTATATTTTTTCCGCTGAAAATAAATACCCGGGTGCGCCCTCGGTAGCACAACATATTATTGATCCTCAATCTCCTTTTGAAATTAAGGGCAAAACCATAGTTCCGGTAGAAGTATATCACAATACCCTTAGCGTCTTGGGTTATCGAATTGATGATTTTTGTTATTTAACCGATGTCAAAACCATATCAGCAGAAGAAAGAGAAAAATTAAAAAATCTTGATGTACTGGTTTTAAGTGCACTGAGAATTGAAGCCCACCCCAACCATTTGAATCTAGAAGAGGCCTTGGAAATGATAGAAAAAATTCAGCCCCAACGAGCCTATTTGACACACATCAGTCACTTAATGGGGTTCCACGAGGAAGTGAGTAAATCCCTTCCAGACAATGTTTTCTTAGCTTATGATACCTTAACCGTTAGTTCCAATTAAATCCCATGAAATTTAAAATCGTTTTTTACCTCTTTCTTTTTGTATGTGTGATCCTTTTTTTTCAATTGATCAACACCAATAAAATATTGAATCATCAAGACCGGTTGATTCAAAACCAAAACAGTTTGCAACTTCAATTAAAGGATTCAATCGCCAGTTTGAAACAAACCCTTTCCTTGCAGAAATATTTTAGTGTGGATGAAAAGCAAAGTGCTGAACTTAAAACCCTAAAAACGGAACTGATGTCCTTAAATGTCCAAGGGGGGTTGGAAAAATTGGTAAAGGTGCTTCCTCTTGAGGAGCGTTTCTTAATCGATGCAATTCAACAGGTCAATTCGGAATGGATTTTAATAGGTTTTCGCAGCAGTGCACATTGGGGGCAGGCTTTGTTAAGCTATACTAAGACTCCTGAAGGATTTAATTTTAGGTCCCTTGCCTCAACCATTCACCCCCTATAGAGCAGTTGTTTCTAGCCACTGGAGGAATTGAGAAAAATTCTCTTGTGAAACATTATGCCCGTCTTCAAACTCCTGGTAGGAGATGGCGTCGTGTTGTGTACTCAACGGTAAAATAGTGTTTCTGGCTTGACTTATAGGAATTACCTGATCTTGGATGCCGTGACTTGCATAAGCTATAAAATTGGGAGGCGCACTGGTGTTTATGCTTTCGTGTACCATTCCGCTTAAAGCGACTATTCTTCTAATTTTATCCGAATGTTGGTAGGCTATTGCCCAACTCAAAATCGCTCCTTGACTGAACCCCAACAAACTGATGTCTTGAGGATCAAGAGAATGTTTTTGGATTAGATCGTCAATGGTATCAACGATTAACTGAACCGCACTCCAGGCTGCCTCAACTTCAGAAGTTAGTTCTCCTGTAGGATTCATTTGAATTGGATACCAAGCATAACTGTTAGGTCCTAAGGAAAAAGGTGCCTGTAGAGCTATCACTGTACATTCTTTGGGTAAATAAGGTGCAAAACTGAACAAATCATCAGCATGACTGCCGTATCCATGAATCAGAATAAGAGCTGCTGAAACTTTGTTTTGGGAAGACGTTGCATTTCGAATGCGGTATTCAAGCATTTGTAAGAAAGATTAATCGTTAAGCTGAAAGGCTTCACCTCTAAGGCTTCCCCATACTTTACCCTTGACTGAGCTTCCGAGAAAAAGGCAGTTCTTAGAGGTTGAATACAGATCCGTTGTTTCTAGTGTTCGACTGCCTTTGGGTGAAAATAAAGTCAGGTCTGCCGGACTTCCAATTTCAAAACCAGAATCTTTGATCTTGAATGCTTTTTTTCCTCGAGTTAAAAAAGAGATCACTTTTTCCAAGGGAAAGTAATGCAGTAAAATTCCGAATACAGCCTCAAGTCCAATGCTTCCTTCTTTTGCTCGAACAAACTCCAAGTCTTTCAGTTCCGGATTCAGGGGCTGGTGAAGACTGCTAACCATATCGATGGTTCCGTCCAACAAGCCGTCTCGTAAGGCCCGCTGATCGTTGCTGCTTCGCAGCGGGGGTATGACTTTAAAATTCGCATCAAAATCCATTAAATTTTCTTCGGTAGCATGCAAGTGTGCAACGCCTACTGCACAGCTTACGTTAAGCCCTTTTTTCTTTGCTTGACGAATTAAATCAACACTTGAAGCAGAGGAGAGGTAAGGAATGTGCATGCGCCCTTGAGTGTATTCTAAAAGTTGAAGGTCTCTAGCTAAGGTGCTGGTTTCCGCAATAGGAGGGATGGCCTTAAGCCCGAGGTTGGTACTGATGTTCCCTTCATGCATTTGCCCTCCCTTTGATAAATTGGAATCCAAAGGATAGGCTTGAATTAAACCGTCAAAACTCTGTACATAATCCAGTGCAATTCGGAGGAGATTGGGATTAGTAAGTGGAAGATTAAAATCTCCAAAAGCAACGGCACCTGCTTTGTGCATTTCGTAGAGTGGGGCTAAATTTTCTCCCTTAGAGGCTTCCGACAGGGATGCACTGATGTGTAATGCAGTGGTCTGTCCTTGGGCTTGTTGTAAGAGATGACTAACATCGGTCAACGAATCTAACGCAGGATGCGTATCGGGATTGAGTACAATATGGGTAAATCCACTTTTTGCAGCAGTTAGGAGTCCATTGGCCAGGGTTTCACGTTCTTCAAAACCGGGCTCACCAAAAGAAACACTCGGATCAAACCATCCTGAGGAAAGATGAAGGTCTTCAATTTCTATGCGTTCGGCATCGTTTGCTTCAATCTGATTTTCTACTTGGCTAAGGATTCCATCGATGACCAATACGTCCTTTTTTTGATTGTGAAAAGGACTTTTTTCGTGGAGTATAGTAGCGTTTTTAAGAAGTATCTTCATTTACGTCAGATCCGTACAAAAGTATAAACTATTTTGAATATATCAGGCCTCCGTTAGCTCAAATTGAAAACGATCTTGGGTCGACTTTTGTGCCAATTGATTTATTCCTGCATCACTTAACTGGAGTATTCGAGGATAGCCTCCGGTGGTTTGCGCATCTCGCATCAAAATGATTAGAGTGCCGTCGGGGGTACATTGAACCGTTCCAGGAAGCACAGGAGCCGTCCAAATAGAGGGGAGTTGATGGGTTAATTTTTCTTCTAATACATAGGCCATTCTTGAATTGTTTACAGAAATAGTAAAAGATTGCTCATTCAGTTGCTCTTGGGCTTTTTTAGGAAGTAAATGGTATTCAGGGCCTTGGTATACTTGAATTTTATGGCAGGCGTTGGGATGTGCTGCAATATGCGCTCCTTTTCTAAAATTAATTTTTTTAGTATCAATGGGGATAAGTTTGTTTTTACAAATCGTTGCCTCTGGAGTTATTCCTAGATATTGACTCCTGCTACCGAGTAATTTGGGGGTTTTGAATCCTCCGGCAACGGCTAGATAACATCGTTTTCCTTGATGAGCCGTTCCAAACTGTATTATGTCCTTTTCTTTGATTCGAATGGCGGTAAGGTTATTAATGGGTTCATTGTTTAATCGGGCCTTCATATCAGCTCCAGCTAGGGCGAGAGTGGTGGGTTGGTGAAAACGCAGTTTGGGACCTTTAAAACTCATTTCGAGTACTGCACACTGCAAAGGATTGTTTACCAAACGATTGGCCAATTGCATGGCGTTCTGATCCATAGCTCCCCCAATAGGGACTCCCAGGTTTTGCATGCCCAATCGTCCTAAATCTTGAATGCTGCTGTGAATTCCGGTATGAAGTACCTCGATCATAAGGGTAGTATTTCAAGGGTTCCGTTTGCTCTTTGAGTTTCCAAAGCAAAATAATCTGATTTTGAAATGGATTTAAATTGGATTGTGTCTCCTGCCTGGGCAAAACAGGTTTTTTTCTTTTTAGGGTCAAACAGCGGATAAGGCGTTTTTCCAATGCGATGCCACCCTCCTGGACTGTCTAAGGGATAAATTCCTGTTTGTTTGCCCCCGATGGCCACACTTCCACGCTCAATTTTAGGAATTGGTTTTGCCTTTCGGTCGCATTCCAGCACACTAGGCAAACCGCTTAAGTATAAAAAACCCGGTAAAAATCCGATAAAGTACACCTGATAGCTCACGGAGGTATGGGTGTGTATCAGTTTAGCAGTGCTCATTTTCAATTGCTTTGCCAATGATTTTAAATCAGGTGCCAGTTCCTCTTCATAGCATACGGGGATTTCCCATATTTTTTGTTTTGTGCGTATGGGGGCAGTAAGCGACTCAAAAAGAGCGTAAAGTCTGTTTGCGTAATTTTCTATATAATGAACTTCACTTTTATGATAAAGCATCAAGGAACAGTACCCTTGAGTGATTTGAACCACTTCGTCAACTTCTTTTAGGATTGCTTTTTGAAAGCCAATAAGTTGTTGCAATAGAGCAGCGTCAGGGGGAGTACTCCATTCTAAAAGCACCACTTTTGGATGGAGGGTAAAACATCGAAAGGGACGTTCACTTTTCATTTTTTCATTTCATTTTCCCAAAACCGATCCAATGCACTTTTCAAATTTGAGGCCGCATTAGGAGTATCACCATGTACACAAAGGGTTTTGGCTTCTAAGGGGATCCAATTTCCCCCATCGGAATAGACGCCTTTAGCGTAAACCAAGTTTTTGATTCGCTCGTAGATTGCCTCGGGGTTATCCAACAGAGCATGGGGCGCTGTGCGAGGGAGAAGTTGGCCGTTGTCTTGGTAGCCACGATCAATAAACGCCTCATTCCAAACTTCAATGCCTTTTTTTTGAGCGAGTTGAGCCAAGGCTCCATTCGAGGCGGTAATAAGAAGGGAGTCTGGACACAAAAGCTCAACCACCTCTAGCAAAGTGCCTGCAATCGTTTCATTGGTAATGCAATCGTGATAAAGTGCACCATGCGGTTTGACGTGATGAAGTTGTTCACCAGCCAATTGAGTAAGCATCAGGCAGAGCTGTTGCTCTAAGGTTTGGTAAAGCGTTTTTTGGTGCATCTTCAGTGACTTTCTGCCAAAATTTACAGGATCGGGATAAGCGGGATGAGCGCCTATCTTGACCTTATGTTTTTGGGCAAGTGCTATTGTTTTTTGAATTTCAAGGGCAGTTCCAGTATGCCCCCCGCAGGCAATGTTACATGCTTGTATGAGCGGCATAAGGAAAGCGTCATTTCCCATTCCCTCTCCCACATCTGCATTGATGTTAAGCGTATTTTTCATCAAAAAAATTGAAATACCGAACCTAGAGTTTTAATACTTAAAAATAGGGAAATAATTACGATCAAGGCACCCAACATATTTTGAAACCCTTTGTTTTTTGAATCCCCCAACCAACTGGCTTTGTTCATGATCCACAAGAGTAGGGCGGCTATAAGGGGCAATAAGAGTCCGTTTGCGATTTGCGCAAATTGAATGATTAAAATGAATTGTAAGCCAGTTGAGGCGAAGAGCATTCCAAAAAGGATCACTAAGGCCCAACTGCGCCTAAACGCTTGGGAGCGCAGGTTTGTACTCCATCCAAAACAACCGCAAACCACATAGGCCGCTGCCAAAGGTGCGGTTATGGAGCTGGTGATGCCTGCAGCAAACAAACCTATTGCGAGTAAATAGGTGGCACCCTCGCCAAAAACAGGGGCCAAACCCAAGGCCAAATCAGCCGCATTGGTGATGGTGGTGGTCTGTACACCTGCAGCGGTTATGATGATGCTAAGCGAAATCAATCCCCCCAAGGTTAAGGCAATCAGCATATCCTTTAACGCTAGAGGCAGGTCCTTTTTTGTAGACCACTTTTCGCGAACCAATTCGGTATGCAAGAACAAATTATAAGGCACAATGGTAGTGCCTACGAGCCCTATGATACTCAAAAGACTGTTTTGGGGCGTGGAAAATTGAAACAAACCTGCACCGATTTCAGCTAAGGAGGGTCGCGTAGCAATTGCCGTCACCAAAAAGGATAAACTCATGATAACGACAAGGGCAATAAGACTTCGTTCAAGAATTTTGTACTTGCCAACCCACAGCAAAGCTGCTGCTGCAATGCCGATAAGGATGGGGTAAAGTTTTATACTCCTCCCGGCTATTATAGAAGTAAACTTTCCTAAAAGAGTTTCCAAACCCAAGGCAGCCCCACTTATATTGCCCGCTTCATAGGCCGTATTGCCGATCATAATGGCGCCGAAAATAAGCATCAATATCCCGGTTCGTATCCAAGGAATATTGATTTCTTCTCTGATGACCTCAATCAAACTTTTTCGTCCAATTAGTCCAATGCGAACCGCCATCCCTTGTAGAACTACAGCGGCTATTATGGATAGTAAAATGGCCCAAAGCAATTGGAATCCATAGGCTACCCCCGCTAAAGTACAGAGTGTAACCGTTCCAGGGCCAATAAAGGCGGCAGCCACTAAAGGTCCCGGTCCTATGTTTTTAAAAAAACGGCTCAACATGGGTAGTTTTAGGTTAAAGGTAGTTTACTGCCTAGAGCTTTACAAGTCAAAAAACACTAGCCAATCATTTCATTCCTTCAAAGACTCCCAGGCCAAATAAGGCATAATCGTATTTCACAGGATCGTTAGGGTCAAAACTGCGTAATCTTTTGTCTAATTCTGCTACAGCTTTTTGGTCGTTTTGTTTGCGTTTGAGTAAGCCCAAATTTCTAGCTACATTTCCGCTATGAACGTCAAGGGGACAAGAGAGTTGAGCTGGTGTAATTTTTTTCCAAAGACCAAAATCGACTCCCTTTTTAGCATCCCGCACCATCCATCTTAA
>JALQVM010000034.1 GCA_023263685.1 Flavobacteriaceae bacterium
CATGTTTGCGAAAGCATTAAAAAAGAACACAAAGGATTGTATCTGGAAGATGTCAAAGACATGATGCATAAAATTAAGCTGTTTGGTTTTCATTTTGCGAGTTTGGATATCCGACAAGATTCTAGGGTTCATCACGGGGTCTTTACCGAGATCGTATCGCATCCGGACATTCAAAAACACATTAAAAACTTACCCGAAAACTACCAGGAGTTAAGTGAAAAAGATCGTTGATCTTCCACCTACCATTTTTTCGGACGAGATAACCCATCAAACGCTGGAAAGCATTCGCGCCATGCAAGTCATACAAGCGTCCAATGGAGAACGCGGATGCAACCGTTACATCATCAGCAATTGTCAGACCCTGGAAAATATTTTAGAGCTGTTTGCCATGTGTCGCATGAGTGCATGGGAAAACCCTAAAGTTGATTTCATCCCCTTATTTGAAACCATACCCGACTTGGATACAGCTGCAGCAGTCATGGATGGGCTGTTCAGTAATCCTATTTATAAAAAACATTTAGAGCGTCGAGGCATGAAGCAAACCGTAATGCTTGGTTTTTCTGATGGAACCAAAGACGGTGGGTATTTTATGGCAAATTGGAGTATTTACAAAGCCAAAGAAGAACTCAGCGAACTTGCTTCCAACTACGGAATTCGGATTGCCTTTTTTGATGGTAGAGGAGGCCCACCGGCACGTGGAGGAGGGAATACCCATGAGTTTTACGCTTCCATGGGAGATCGTATTCAGAATGACGACATTCAATTAACGGTGCAAGGACAAACCATCAGTTCTAATTTTGGAACCTTGGATTCTTCTCAGTTTAATTTGGAGCAGCTTTTGAGTTCAGGAATCGAAAGTCAAGTGTTTAGCCCAGGAAAAAATAACCTGACAGAGGCAGACCGTGCTACGATGAATGAAATTGCCAAAATCAGCTACCAGGCCTATCAAGAGTTTAAAGCCCATCCGATGTTTATCCCTTATCTCGAGCGGATGTCTACCTTGCCTTATTATGCCAAAACCAACATAGGTAGTCGTCCGTCAAAGCGAGGAAAGTCATCCACGCTAAAGTTTGAAGATTTGCGTGCCATTCCATTCGTTGGAAGTTGGAGTCAATTAAAACAAAATGTTCCTGGTTTTTTTGGCGTAGGAACAGCCTTAAACCACTTTTTGACACAAGGAAAAATGGAAGATGTGAAGCTGCTGTTCAACAACTCTCGATTTTTTAGAACGCTTGTTTTTAACAGTATGATGAGTTTAACCAAATCTTTTTTCCAATTAACGGCCTACATGAAGGAGGATAAAGAGTTTGGTGCGTTTTGGGAATTGATTTTTAACGAGTATACCTTAACCAAAAAGCTCCTTTTAGAAGTAAGTGATTTTAAAACTCTGATGGAGAATGAAGC
Organism: Flavobacteriaceae bacterium; assembly: GCA_023263685.1. GTDB lineage: Bacteria > Bacteroidota > Bacteroidia > Flavobacteriales > Flavobacteriaceae > MS024-2A. The sequence continues at coordinate 1,405 of JALQVM010000034.1, forward strand.
CGCGGGTAGAGCATCCATCAAAGCCAGAGAAGAAATCGTGCAACCCTTGCTTACCATTCAGCAATTTGCTCTTATGGAATTGCAAAAATTGAAGCAAGCTAAAAACCCTGAGGCGAAGCAAATGGAAATTATGGAGACCATGATTACACGCTCCTTATTTGGAAACATCAATGCCAGTAGAAACTCTGCTTAGGCGGATTGATAGTAGTCAAAGGCTTTGGCAAACAAGGCTTGTGGAACTTCTACATCAATATCTGGTGCTCCAATGGCCTTGAGCAAGACAAAGTTGATACGGCCTCCTTTATTTTTTTTATCGTGACGTAATAAGTCCAGGATAGCCGCTTGATCCGCTGTAGTGATCGAAATTAAAGGGTAGAATCCTTTAAACGTTTGCTTTATTTCTTCTGCCGTCGCATGATCTAGTCCGCTGCATTCTGTCGCCAAATAGGCTTCCAGAACCATCCCAATAGCTATAGCCTCTCCGTGCAGTAGTCTTGGATGGGTCGGATGGGTAAGGTAGTAGGATTCTATGGCATGGCCTAGGGTATGGCCGAAGTTTAAAATTTTACGAAGCCCTTTTTCATAAGGGTCTTCCAGTACTACTTTCGTTTTTTCGGCCACTGAAGGCTGGATAAACTCTGCGAGATTTTTTGCCGATAAATCAGGAATTGATTTGAGCGTATGCCAATAGCTTGGATTTGCAATCAAACCGTGTTTGAGCATTTCAGCAAAACCACTTCTCAATTCTTCTTGTGGTAAAGTGGTCAGCCAATCTTCCGCAATGATAACCCCTTGAGGTTCTCGAATGATGCCGATTTGATTTTTTAAAGCTCCGAGATCAATTCCCGTTTTTCCTCCAACAGAGGCATCTACCATTGCCAAAAGGCTGGTCGGTATATTGTAAAAATCAATTCCTCGCTTAAAGGTACAAGCCACAAATCCTCCTAAATCCGTCACTACACCCCCGCCAAGGTTGATGAGAACGCTGTTTCGGTCGCCCCCTTGGACGGACAATTCCTCCCATAAATCTTGGCAAGTGCTTAAGTTTTTAAATTCTTCCCCGGCTTTCATTTTTAAAACGGCTGTAGGCACTACAGGGCAATATTCCAAAAATCGAGGCAAACAATGCGTTTCTGTATTGGAGTCAACCAAGACAAACAGGGAACTGTAGTGTTTTGCATCCAAAACCTCTTTAAGTTCTTGAAGTGCGTTACGGCCGTAAGTAATGTTAATGTGGTCTTCCATCGTAAGCGTATTGCTTGCAAAAGTAAGGATAAATAGGAGAGGGGAAGTAGTTTTATTAAAGTTGAGAAAGAATTTCCTTCAATCGTTTTAATCCCTTCGCTCGGGCTACACGATTGGCTTCAGAGGCATTGGCTTCTTCTCCCGCTCTAAAAAATCCGTGTCCTGCACCTTCGTAAATAACGGTTTCATAAGGCGCCTTATTTTGTTCCATAGCGGATTTGCTCATCGGGATGGTTGCGTTTACCCGATTGTCGTTACCTCCGTAGAAACCGTAAACAGGAACGCTGACGGTCTGATAGGCAGCTTCTTCTTTTGGGCCCGTTCCGTAGCATACAATTGCAGCTTCAATATCCGATGCGGTTGTAGCAAATTGAAAGGATTGACTGCCTCCCCAACAAAACCCGATTACTACTGCTTTTCCATTCGAAGCAGGAATTTGTTGGGCAAATTCAACCGCGGCTTCTAAAGTTGTATTAATTTTTTCTGGAGTTAATGCGTAAATTCCTGTACGTGCCGCATCCGAGTTGGCATAGTCGGCAGTACCCCCGCCATTGGGGGCAGTACCTGAAAGAAAATCAGGAGCCAGCGCTATATAGCCCATTTCAGCAATCTGATCTGCCATGCTTCGCGCCCAATCGTTTAATCCTCTGTTTTCGTGTATGACGATTACTACGGGAACTTTTTCAGCGACTTCAGGATACACCAAAAAACTTTGCACCTCACGGGATGGGGTTTGTAAAGCGATCCATTCATGATGCCTTGGAGAGTTTTCCAATCGTTTTAAAGCAGTTTGACTCCAGCAAAGAGGGCTGAATAGTAGCAGGGTAAACAAAAGATTTCTCATAATTTCATTTTTTTTTAAAAATAACAAATTTGGGTTGAATGCTAACGGTTCCCTTTACTTAAAACTTTTTTTAATGCGGTCTAAGTCCCGCTTGTTGTCTCGGTCTTTAAGGGTTTCGCGTTTGTCGTACAGCTTTTTACCTCGCGCAAGTGCTATCCTGAGTTTTGCAAAACCTTTGTCCGTGATAAACAAGCGCAGAGGCACTATGGTCAGCCCCGTGTTTTGAACCTCACGGTGTAGTTTTTTTAGCTCTTTTTTGTTGAGTAAAAGTTTGCGTTGTGCCTTAGGACGGTGATTGTATCGAGTGCCGTAGGCGTATTCTTCAATGTGCATATTGACGGTAAACAATTCTCCGCGTTCGTTGAACTCACAAAAGCTTTCGGCTATGGAGGCTTTGCTATTGCGTATGGACTTAATTTCTGTACCGGTCAATACGATGCCAGCGGTGTACTCCTCGATTAGCTCATACTCAAAGCGCGCTCTTTTGTTTTTTATGTGAATTTCTTTTTGCACCCTGCAAAGGTAGTACTAATCCCCTTAGGATGAAACGCCGCTATTTCTAAAAACAAAGTGTTCCTCAAAAAAGTCAACGGTTATGGGCTGCGTTTTATCCAGTTGATCTCGGAGTAATTCCTTGCTCAGTGGATTGAGTACGTGTTGCTGTAAAACTCGTTTTACGGGTCTTCCTCCGTATTGAGGGTCAAAACCTAGGTGCGCCAACTGCTGCACCGCTTCCTCGGTTGCACTGAGGTGAATACCTTGACTCTCTAGGCGTTTTGCAATGAGGTTTAATTGAAGGGTGACAATTTCTTTTATTTCCTTTTTTGTAAGCGGGGAAAAGAGAATAAGGTCATCGATTCGATTTAAAAACTCAGGACGTACTTGTGTTTTGAGCAATTGCATGACCTGGATTTTGGCTGCCTCTTCTGCTTCATCAAAATCAGGATGAGATTCGAAGGCCGCTTGAATTTTATGACTTCCCAAATTGCTGGTCATGATGATGATTGCATTTTTAAAATCTGCCAAACGTCCTTTATTATCCGTTAACCGACCTTCGTCCAAAACTTGTAGAAGAACATTAAAGGCATCGGGATGGGCTTTTTCTATTTCGTCAAGCAACACCACGGAATAAGGTTTTCTACGAACGGCTTCAGTCAACTGACCGCCTTCTTCGTATCCTACATAGCCGGGAGGGGCACCAATGAGTCGGCTTACCGCATGGCGCTCTTGGTATTCACTCATGTCGATACGCGTGATGTTGTTTTCATCGTCAAATAATGCCTCTGCTAACGCTTTGGCAAGTTCCGTTTTACCGACACCTGTATTGCCTAAAAACAAAAAGCTTCCAATGGGTCGGTTGTGGTCTTGTAAGCCGGCTCTGCTTCTTCTGACGGCATCGCTAACCGCAATTACAGCCTTTTCTTGACCGATTAAGCGTTGGTGTAATACTTCTTCCAGTTTAAGAAGTTTTTCCCTGTCGGATTGCAACATTTTACTCACCGGTACCCCCGTCCATTTAGCTACAACCTCTGCAATATCGTCATAGGTAACTTCCTCTTTAATCAAGCTCTCATCAGATTGGTTTTTGGCTAGGGTTTCTTGGAGTTTTTGGATGTTAGCTTCCGAGGCTTGAAGTTTTCCGTATCGAATTTCAGCAACAGTGCCATAATCTCCCTCGCGTTCTGCTCGATCGGCTTGGGCTTTTAAATTTTCTATTTCAATTTTGGTTTGCTGAATGCTGTCAACTACTTCCTTTTCTTGACTCCATCGGGCAAAGAGGGTTTTGCGCGCTTCTTTTAATTCGCTTAGTTCTAGGTTGAGTTTTTTAATTTTTTCCTGGTCTTTTTCTCTTTTGATTGCGACCAGCTCAATTTCAATCTGGCGAATTTTTCGATCTAAGGTATCCAGCTCTTCGGGTTTGGAGTTAATTTCCATTCGCAGCTTGGAAGCCGCTTCATCCATCAAATCAATTGCTTTGTCAGGCAAAAACCGATGGGTAATGTAACGGTCGGATAGGGAAACGGCTCCTATAATCGCTTCGTCTTTAATCCGAACCTTATGATGCGCTTCGTATTTTTCTTTGATTCCTCTCAAGATCGAAATTGCACTTTCAACATTGGGTTCGTCTACCAATACTTTTTGAAAACGACGCTCTAAGGCTTTGTCCTTTTCAAAATACTTTTGGTATTCATCCAAGGTAGTTGCTCCAATGGCGCGTAATTCACCCCTGGCTAAAGCAGGCTTTAGGATATTGGCTGCATCCATAGCGCCTTCGCCTCCTCCTGCACCGACGAGGGTGTGAATTTCATCAATAAATAAAACCAAATCCCCGGCACTTTGGGTAACTTCTTTGATCACGCTTTTTAAGCGCTCTTCAAACTCCCCTTTGTATTTTGCCCCTGCAATTAAAGCTCCCATGTCAAGTGCAAAAATTTGTTTGTCCTTGAGGTTTTCCGGCACATCTCCTTCGATGATTCTATGAGCTAAGCCCTCAGCTATGGCTGTTTTACCGGTACCGGGTTCGCCAACTAAGATGGGGTTGTTTTTGGTTCGTCGGCTTAAAATTTGGAGGAGCCTTCGAATTTCTTCATCGCGACCAATAACCGGATCTAATGTGCCTTCTTGGGCCAGTTGGTTAAGGTTTTTCGCATATTTTTCGAGTGCATTGTAGTTTTGCTCGGCAGAGGCAGAAGTAATTTTTTCTCCTTTGCGCAATGCTTCTATTGCTTCCAGAAGTTTTGGTTTTGTAATTCCCTGGTCTTGTAAGATTTTTGAAACCGTACTGTTGGATTCGTATAAGGCCACCAACAAATGCTCAGTAGCTACGTATTCGTCTTTTTGTTTTTTGGCTAGGGCTATCGCATTCATCAAGGTTTGGGAGGCTTTTGGAGAAAGCATTTGGTTTCCTCCACTTACTTTAGGTAATCGCTTGAGTGCACTTTCGTTTAATTGCTTTAAAAGTGTCGTCTTGACGTTCAGTTTTGAAAAAAGAAAGGGAATGACATTGTCATCCGTTTCAAGGATTCCTTGAAAAAGATGTTCATTTTCTATTTGTTGGTGGTCGTTTTCAAAGGCAAATTGCTGTGCAAATTGCACGCTCTCTTGGGCTTTTGTGGTAAGATTATTTAGATTCATAAGTTCTGTTTTGATAGCTTCCTTTCAAAAGCTATTCCATTGATATTCAGATGACTAATTGGCAGTTATATTATTCAAAGTTGCGTCATTATGACATAAGCACATCCTGTAACGAAAGAAATTTATATCAAAAAAAGCTTGGAGATGGTTTAGGTAAATGGGATTCGGTCTGTTGTATTTCTTGTGGTTTTATTTTTTGCGTATTAAAGCAAAGAACCGCCTTGTTTCTTGTTAATTACTTGTTTAAAATAATCTTTTAAAACCAAAAAATTATGAACGCTTAGAAGCATTAATATGTAATTTTGCGATATCAATTATCATATTTTATGGCATTACAAGACACAGCAGTATTTGATTTAATAAAAGTAGAAGAGCAACGTCAATTAAACGGAATTGAATTAATCGCTTCAGAAAACTTTACCAGTCCAGCAGTAATGGAAGCCACAGGTTCAGTTTTAACCAATAAATATGCTGAGGGCTATCCCGGTAAACGCTATTATGGAGGCTGTGAGGTAGTAGATGAAGTAGAGCGAATTGCCATAGAGCGTGCCAAAAAGTTGTTTGGAGCGGCCTATGCCAATGTACAGCCGCATTCCGGGTCACAAGCCAATACAGCCGTTTTCCACGCTTTTTTAAAACCTGGAGATAAAATTTTAGGGTTTGATCTTTCTCATGGAGGGCATTTGACTCATGGATCCCCAGTAAATTTTTCTGGACGTCTTTACGAAGCCCATTTTTATGGAGTTGAGGAGGCAACGGGCCGTTTAAATTATGATACGATCTTAAAGAAAGCGCAAGAGGTCAAGCCTCAAATGATAATTGCGGGCGCATCTGCCTATTCCAGAGATATTGACTTTGCTGCCTTTCGAAAAATTGCCGATGCTGTAGGAGCTTTTTTACTCGCAGATATTTCGCACCCTTCGGGAATGATCGCTACAGGCATGCTGAGCAATCCCATGCCGCATTGCCATGTGGTGACTACCACCACTCACAAAACCCTTAGAGGGCCTCGTGGGGGACTGATTTTAATGGGAGAAGATTTTGACAATCCCTTTGGGTTAACCTTAAAAAATGGATCGCCACAAAAAATGTCCCATTTGTTGAATATGGCCGTATTTCCAGGAAACCAAGGTGGACCTTTGATGCACGTCATTGCCGGAAAAGCTGTTGCTTTTCAAGAGGCTTTAAACCCTTCTTTTAAAGTCTATATGGAACAGGTGAGAAAAAATGCACAAGCCATGGCCGCTGCTTTTAGCGCCAAAGGCTACCATCTGATTTCTGGCGGAACAGACAATCACATGATGTTGATTGACCTACGCAACAAAAACATTACGGGTAAAGACGCTGAAAATGCTTTGGTTAAAGCAGATATTACAGCGAATAAAAACATGGTTCCTTTTGATGACAAATCTCCCTTTGTGACTTCAGGAATTCGAGTAGGGGCAGCAGCCATTACTACTCGTGGGCTTAAAGAAGCGGAAATGGAAACCATAGTCGACTTCATTGATAGTGTCATTCAAAACCCAGAAAATGAAGCGGAACTTCAGGCGATAGCTCAAAAAGTACACGCCTTAATGAAGGGTAGACCTTTGTTTGTTGCCTAGTTAATTTTTTATTCGAATAAAGCCAACACACTGCTGGGTATGGCCTCTGGTTTTTCACTTTCTTTATTGAGGTAACACCATTGGGTATGGCAACTGGCCAGAAGTTGTTGTTCGGCGTTACAGATTTCAACCACGCGTTCTGACAACACCCCACGACTTTGTTTGACGTAGGTTCGGAGCGTTAGTTGGTCTCCTAACAGTGCAGGCTGTTTGTAGGTAATGGAATGGCTTCTCACTACCCAGACACCCAGGGGGCTGTCAAAATTTTGGGTCAGAGCTTCCCAATGAGCATGAGCGGCCTCTTGCACCCAATAGAGGTATTGAACATTGTTGACATGCCCCAAGGCATCAATATGTTCAGCAAGGACTGAAGTAGTCAGGCTAAAAACCTTCATTCTTTGGGATAAATCTTTACTTCAAACAGTTTGTCCCAATTTTTTCCAGTAACAAAAAATGTTTTTCGAGTAGGGTGGTAGGCAATCCCGTTAAATACATTGAGTTGCTCATGCTGGGTTACCTGCTCTTTGATTCCTGAAAAATCGACAACTCCTTCAACCGCTCCACTTTGAGGGTCGATGATTACCACTACCTCTTTTTGAAATTGGTAGGTATTGGCGTAGATTTTTCCATCTACCCATTCCAGTTCATTCAGATTTTTTAAAGCAGCCTTGTGGGTCATGACTTGTATGGAACTCTGCTCTTTATAGGTTTGTCCATCCAAAATCCATATTCGGTTACTCCCGTCTGACTTGTACAGTACCTCCCCATCATTACACAGTCCCCAACCTTCTTTACTGGCTTCAAACGGAAATGATTTTTGCATTTCTAAATTTTGTTTGTCGTAGACAAACCCTTGCATGGCTTTCCAGGTCAATTGAATTACCTTATCATTCAATACGGTCAGCCCTTCCCCAAAATAGGTTGCATCCAAAGGTTTATGGGTAGTAATTTGTCCCGTTGTGTAATCCACCAACCTCAAGCTTGATTTTCCATTTAACCCTGTACTTTCGTATAAAAGGTCACCGTCAAACTCCAAACCTTGGGTATAGGCCTCCCTGTCGTGCGGATAACTTTTGATGAGTTCATAGGTATATAAGGCAGGTGCTTTGGAGGCGAGTAAGGTTAAAGAAGTTGTTGTTTCAAAGGAGTCCTCTCCTTGTTTGATTACGGCCTTGAGGGTATGTACGCCTAGGGGTTCAGACGCAAAACTGTGGTTAGCCTTTATGGGTTGATCATCGAAAAAGTAAGTAACCTGGGCTCCTTCAATACTTTTATTTAAAGTGAGGTTTAGCGCATCTCCCCATTGTGCTAGGTTTCCTTTGAGTCCGGTTTTGATTTTTACATTGGGAATATTGGGTCCTCCACATTTCATTAAAAAAAGAATAAACGACAGATAAATGAAGCTTTTCATGGGCAAATGGCGCTTGATTTTATGCATGATTCATTTCAAAATTAAGCAATTAAAATCATTGTTGAACTCATTTGAAGGGCTTATATTTGTTGCGGGCAAGTCCTACACAACCAGCTCCTGCTGAATCCCCCAGGGCGGGAACGAAGCAAGGGTAGGCGGTCGTAGCGGTGTGATGTGGGTCGCTTGCCCTTTTTTATTTTCTGAAAAATGTCAAAAGTTGTGTTAATTAGTGGTGCTTCCTCTGGCCTTGGTTTGGCTACAGCCCTCTATCTACACAAAAAAAATTATACGGTTTTTGGTACCAGCCGTAAGCCCGAACGTTACCAAGCGATCTATCCTTTTACTTTTCTTGAATTGGAAAATACCCATCCTGAAAGTATTCAACGGTGTGTAGATGCCGTACTGACTCAAGCGGGTCGGCTTGATGTTTTGATAAATAACGCCGGGGTAGGTATTACCGGACCCATGGAAGAAATTGAATTGGCCGCTGTAAAAGAACATTTTGAGGTCAATTGCTTCGGCCCTGTGCGGCTTATACAAACGGTGCTCCCTCAGATGCGCAAACAGCAAGCGGGATTAATCGTCAATATTACTTCTATAGCTGCTGACATGGGTTTGCCTTTTCGGGGTCCTTATTCTGCTGCTAAAGGGGCTCTCGAACGGATGACTGAAGCACTCCGGATGGAGACCAAGGCCTTTGGAATTCGAATCTGTAATCTGGCTCCCGGAGATTTTGTGTCCGATATAGCAGCCCGGAGGCATTATGCTAAACTAGAGGAAGATTCTCCTTATTTTAAAACCTATGAATTTAGTTTAGCCCAGATGGATGAACACGTGGATCGTGGGATTGATCCCATGGTGATTGCTAAAAAACTGGAAGCATTGATCCACAACTCAAACCCTAGCGTACGCTATAAAGTTGGAGCTCCTTTGCAAAAACTCTCAGGGATTTTAAAAAGCCTGCTCCCAAGTCGTATCTTTGAAAAACTATTAATGAACCATTACAAATTATAATACCCTCTTTTTTTATGAAATTTTTTATCGACACAGCCAATTTAGATCAAATCCGTGAGGCCCAAGCACTTGGAGTGTTAGACGGTGTAACTACTAACCCTTCTCTGATGGCCAAAGAAGGAATTACAGGTGCAAATAATATTTTAAAGCATTATGTTGCGATCTGTGAGATCGTAGACGGTGATGTGTCGGCTGAAGTCATTGCAGTAGATTTTGAAGGAATGGTACGAGAGGGGGAAGCATTGGCAGCTTTACACCCCCAGATAGTGGTTAAAATTCCGATGACCGAAGAAGGGGTAAAAGCACTTAAGTACTTTTCAGATGCTGGAATAAAAACCAATTGTACACTTGTATTTTCTGTCGGTCAAGCGCTATTGGCTGCCAAAGCTGGGGCAACCTATGTATCTCCTTTTATCGGACGATTGGATGACAATTCAACGGATGGATTGGATCTTATAGAAGACATCCGCTTGGTTTATGACAACTACGCCTATGAAACCGAAATTCTTGCGGCTTCAGTTCGTCATACCATGCATATTGTGAATTGTGCTAAAATTGGCGCTGATGTAATGACGGGCCCATTGTCTGCGATTAAGGGATTGCTAAACCACCCTTTAACCGATATCGGTTTGGCTAAGTTTTTAGAAGATCACAAAAAAGGGAACTAATTCCTTCCGTTTAAAACCGACTCAAAATTCACATCGGAAAAATTACCAAAGCCTTCGATTATTCTTCCCTTTCCGTCGATTACGATGGCTTTGTTAAGAAGGGTTAATACCCAATCTTTACTGGCATTTTCAAAATCAACTAGGGCAAATTGATTTTCTTGGTCCAACTCCATGATTTTTTGAACTTCATCTACCATGGTGTTAAACGGTTGGATGCAGATTCCTAGAAATCGAATTTTGGGGTATTTTTTTTGCAGTGCAGTTACGCGCGCAAGGCTAGTACGGTAGTGATTCATTTGCGTTTGAGACCAAAAGTAAAGCACTGTTTTTTGGCCATTGGCGAGATAGGAACTGGAAATGGTATCACGAGCGGTATTTTGTAATTTTATTTTAGGTAGGGGCTTATTGGGTTCCATTTGACTGATGTCGTTATGCAAATCCAATACTTCCCGAAGATAGAAGGGGGAGCTGTTTACGGTAGCGTAAAATTGCAGAAAGCGTTCGTGCTGTGCATGATTTTCAAAGGTCAGTATTTCCTCAAAAGCAATGGCCCTAGCCAAATTATTACGCAATAAGGATCCGGTAATGTTTTTATCCAAAACTTCGAGTCGCTTTATGTTAAAGTCTGTCGTTTGTTTAATTTGAAAGTAAGAAGAGCCGGGTTCTAAAGCGCTTTTGTTGATGTAGTTGAGCACATAGTTGACATATGGATCAAAAAAGGCTAAATCATTATCGCCGTAGTTTAAATACTGGCGGTAGCTAAAGTAAATACTGTCTTCTTCAGCAGTCCATTGAGCCCCTCTCAACAAAGCGTACCGTTCGCGTATCGTGGCATAAGGGTAAATGTATGCCGCTTGCGTAACTTTTTGAGCAATAGGAGAAAGTGTATTTAAAGAATCCATATTGATCCATAATTCTTTTTTTTCCAAAAGCATGGAATCCAGTAAGTGACCAAATGTCTTTTGATCACTGGCGTATTTAGAGGATAAAAATTGTGTTTCTTTTTCCTGTCTAAGAAACAATTCCATTAAGAAATTATTTTTAGAGGCACCTTTTCCAGAATACACTATGGATTCATCAAACGTAGCTGCATTAATCCGTACCCAAAGACTATCTCCTTCTTCCAACAGCAGCGATTGATACTCGGGAAGGTGTTCTAGTTTGAAAATCCCATTGGATAAAGAGTCGTAAGTTTTTTGAAAGCGGAGTTGTTTGTCCAAGTCAAACATATCAATGACACGATTCCCCTCGTATAAGGTCACCGTTCTAGAGGAAGGGTTTATGATTTGTCCTCCCAAAAATATACGTTGGTTGTTTTCTTGTTTTTGGCTACAAGAATAAGTGAGTAAGGATAAAATTAGTACAAGTAAAGCTGTCCTTTTCATACTTCAAAAGTACACTTTTTAGCAGTTAAAAAATAGAGCAGCAAATGAAATCCCTCCCGAGGTTTTATGTAAGTTTGCACCGTAAAAAGAAAATTATGTTATCAGTTTCGAATCTTTCAGTACAATTTGGTAAACGCGTTTTATTTGATGAAGTCAATGTCAGCTTTACTCCTGGAAATTGCTACGGCATTATTGGAGCAAATGGTGCAGGAAAATCAACTTTTCTAAAAATAATTTCTGGCAAACAAGATGCCAACTCAGGAAGTGTTCACCTAGAAACCGGTAAGCGACTTTCAGTCTTAGAGCAAAACCACAATGCCTATGACGAATACCCTGTGTTAGAAACTGTATTGAGAGGGAATACAACTTTATTCGAAGTAAAAGCAGAAATGGATCGGTTGTATGCGAAGGAAGATTTTTCTGACGCTGATGGAGAACGGGTTGGGGTACTTCAGTTGGAATTTGAGGAAATGAACGGCTGGAATGCAGACAGTGAAGCTGCTGCCTTACTTTCCAATTTGGAAATAGCTGAAGACCTGCATTACAAGTTGATGAATGAATTGGACGGTAAGCAGAAAGTACGCGTACTGCTTGCGCAAGCCCTTTTTGGAAATCCTGATGTACTCATCATGGATGAGCCTACCAATGACCTGGACTACGACACCATCATGTGGTTGGAAAATTTTCTGGCAAATTATGACAATACCGTTATTGTAGTATCGCACGACAGGCATTTTCTTGATGCGGTGTGTACTCACATCTCCGATATTGATTTTGGAAAAATTAATCATTTTTCTGGGAACTATACTTTTTGGTACGAATCCAGTCAGCTGGCTGCTAGACAGCGCGCGCAACAGAATAAAAAATCAGAAGAGAAAAAGAAAGAATTGCAAGAGTTTATCGCTCGTTTTTCTGCTAATGTGGCAAAGTCTAAACAAGCCACTTCACGCAAGAAGATGATTGATAAATTAGATATAGAAGAAATTAAGCCTTCCAGCAGAAGATATCCAGCCCTGATCTTTGATCAAGAGCGTGAGGCAGGGGATCAAATCCTAAACATTGAAGATTTATCCGCTGCAGCAGAGGGGACGACACTCTTTAAAAATGTCAACCTCAATTTAGCTAAAGGAGATAAAGTTATTGTCCACTCCAAAGATACTCGAGCAATAGAGGCATTTTACTCCATCCTTATGGGAGAAGCGCAAGCAGATTCTGGAAATGTCTCTTGGGGAATTACTACCTCTCAGGCGTATTTACCTGTAGACCACGATCACTTTTTTGAATCCCCGGTTTCTTTAGTAGAATGGTTGCGTCAATACGCCAAAACAGAAGAGGAACGAGAAGAAGTATTTTTAAGAGGTTTTTTAGGAAAAATGTTGTTTAGTGGTGAAGAGGCATTGAAAATGTCAAATGTGTTATCAGGGGGTGAAAAGGTAAGATGCATGCTGTCTAAGATGATGATGGAACGCGCCAATGTTTTAGTCTTAAACGAACCTACCAACCATTTGGATTTAGAATCCATTACGGCCTTTAACAATTCATTGAATAATTTTAAGGGAACCTTGCTTTGTAGTACGAGCGACCATGCTTTTGCACAGACCTTAGGAAACCGTATTGTTGAGTTAACACCCAACGGCATGATCGACAGGCACATGAACTTTGATGAATACATGACTGATCCCAAGATCAAAGAACTCCGAGAAAAACTCTATCAGTAGTTTAGGTAAAGATAAAGTAGGTACTGATTACGATGATGGTAATCACGAGACCCATCACGCGAACGGGTTTCCATTCGGCAATGTCTACTTGTTTGGTATATTGTTGCTCATACGCTACCTCACGAGGTTTCAGTTTTCCGATCAACAGCATCAATCCAATATTGAATAAAAAGATGATGGCCATAATGTGCAAGTAGTGAGGGTATTCCCCTCCACCAGATTCTACATAAGCTTTTAGGAAAAACTGACTGAACGAATACATGACAACTCCAACACCCATAGCAATTTTAGCTGCAATGGGGGGTACGTATTTGGTTAGATAGCCCACCAAGATGATCGTAAGTATCGGTATGGTGTAACAGCCGTTAATTTCTTGCAAATACCCAAAAAGACCTTCTGGAGCATTGGCTATGGAAGGTGCAATGATCATAGAAAGCACTGCCAAACCGATACCAAACGATTTACCCGCCCGAACCACTTGGGCCTCTGAGGCTTCTTTATTGATGTATTGTTTGTAAATATCGAGTCCAAAAAGAGTGACGGAGCTGTTTAGAGCGGAGTTAAAGGAGCTTAAAATAGCACCAAAGAGTACAGCTGCGAAAAAGCCCAACAGCACAGGAGGTAGTACTTTATTAACCAACAGTCCATAAGACTGGTCTGCTTGGCTGGCATCGAGCG